>JAPLKC010000095.1 GCA_026388255.1 Pseudomonadota bacterium
TTATTTGCAAGATGTATCTTCGTCCCCTGCACCTTTTTTATGAAACAGGTGAAAATCCGGAAGGCACAAATCTTCATAATGAAGACATGTTAAGAACAAATACGGGGTTGGGATCAAAGGGGATTCGGGCAACAGGCCGTCAAGGGCTGACCCTGATTTCCTGATTTTTTAATTTATGAATTAGTACCTGTACTTATTTGTTATAGGGAAATTCCAGTCTTTTCCAAATGATCGCTTTGTGATTTTCGGTCCAGGGGCAGATTGCCGCCTTTTATACTCATTCCTATGCACCATATCTATAATGGTCTTTACAAGCCCGGCATCGTATCCTGATGCAATTAACTCGTCTGCTGTCCTGTTATCTTCTATATGCGCCGTGAGGATAGGGTCAAGCAAATCATACGGCGGAAGCGTATCCGTATCTTTCTGGTCATGCCTAAGCTCTGCTGAAGGGGATTTGTTTAATATCCTTTCGGGTATAACTTCCCTACCCTCTTTTTCATTTACCCAATGAGAAAGTTTATATACGAGGGTCTTCGAAACATCTTTTATGACTGCATAACCGCCTGCCGTATCACCGTATAATGTTGAATATCCTGTGCCAACTTCAGATTTATTGCCTGTCGAAAGGACAAACCATCCGTAGTTGTTTGAAAGCGCCATAAGGATATTTGCCCTGACGCGGGGCTGGAGGTTCTCCAGTGTTATTTGAGATGCCGGGCCTTTGAAAGGTTTTTGCAGTATTCCTAAATACGTTTCAAAAAGTGTATCTATGGGCACCTCGATCAACTTAATACATAGATTTTTTGCAAGTATTTCAGCATCAACCTTGCTCTCTTCAGATGTGTATTTGGAAGGCATGGACACACCAAACACATTTTCTTTACCAAGGGCATCTTTCGCTATCGCAGCGACAAGTGCAGAATCAATCCCGCCGCTGAGACCCAATACGGCCTTTTGAAAACCGTTTTTTCTCACATAGTCCCTTGTTCCCAGACAGAGCGCATTATAGACTTCTTCAACGGGACTTTGCTGTTTAACCACTTTTTTTCGCAGGACCTTTTTCTGTTGTACCAATTTCACCGGAATCATTACGGTTAGGGCTTCATCCGATTCCATAACAGCTTCTTCTGTCTCTATATCTCTTATAAGAATACTTTCCTCAAATAACGGGCTCTTTGCAACAATTTCTCCATTTTTGTTTATGATCGAGCTATTGCCCCCAAAAACCCATTCGTCCTGTCCGCCTACAATATTTACATAAGCCAAATATCCATGGTGCTTAAGGGCCTCCACGCACAGCCGTTTTTCTTTCTGCGTGTTGCCGGTTATCCAGTACGGAAATGCATCGACATTTACGATAAGTCCTGCATCATGAAATATATCGTTGCCAATAACAACAGAGAAGCTCAAGCCTCCGACATTGAAGAATGGATTTCTCTTGCCTTTTAAAAAATACCGGGACTCGTCATATATGCCCTGTCCCCTGAATGTAGATTTATAGCAGGTGTCCACAAGGCTCCTGTTTTGCATGACTGCTGCCGCATTATATATACCCTTGCCTCTGCCTTTATTTATTGAATCCACAAAGCCTACCACTGCAATAATCCCTTCTGTATGCGGGATTATCCTGCCAAGGCAAGCAATGTTATCTTTTATAAAGCCTTTATTAAACAGAAGATCTTCCGGGGGATATCCTGTAATTGCAAGCTCAGGAAATGCGACAATATCCGTATCATGTCCCTTTGCCTTTTTTATATACTCTATAATTTTGTCTGTATTACCTTTCAAATCCCCGACAGTAGGGTTAATCTGTGCAAGGGCAATTCTCAATGTTTTCATGGCTATTTTTTAGCACAATGAAATGAGAAAATACAGGTAAATGTTGGTCGGAAGGTAATCTGCCGTAACCATTAATTTTGAACCCCTTTCATGCATCCCATGGAGGCGGAAGGATAGGAGATTCGAACTCTACCAGAAAGGGCTCATCCCAGATAATATCCCGAACGAACACCTTCTTTAACCCGTCAAGGGTCTTAACCCTTTTTGCTTTAATGTTGAAGGCGCCTGCGATTTTAACAAAATCAGGGTTTTCCAGTTCCATAGTACCTGATATTCCATAACGCTCATCCATGATGTCTTCGAGAATGCCGAAGCTGTTATTGTTCTGGACAAAGATCACCACTGGAATATTATATTTTTTGATTGTTGCCAGCTCCGCTATTGTGGGAAGCAAGCTGCCATCTCCTGCCAGGCACAAGCAGGGCCTTTCAAGCCTTCCGATTTTTGCACCAATGCTCGCAGGCAGAGAGTAAAAAATAGGAGATATACCCCTCGGCATAAGAAAGGTATTTTGATGATATACAGGAAAGAAATACTCTGCCCAGTAAGAGGGATAATTAAGGTCACAAACAGTTACCGTATCTTCAGGAATAACCTGTCTTATAAGCTCTATCATACGAAGTCCGGGCGATACTTTTTTTAAGGCATCATATTCTTTCCTCTGCATCTCTTTCATGTCCTTGAGGTTCCATTCAAATGTCCTCCCTTTAAGCGTCTGGTAAAGGCCTTTCAGGGGCTGCTCTATATCCCCTGTAATTTTTAATGTTGCAGGGTAATTTTTGTTGATCCATCGATCATCTATATCAATATGAATAAGCTCTCCTATTTTTACCCCTCTACGTTTTGCATCCGTGTCCCGAAGCCTTGTCCCGATAGCTATAACGATATCCGACGATGCTATCATGTCCCGTACAAGGCCCTTCTGTATAATATTCCCGAAGGCGTATATACTGTCTTCCCGAACTAGACCCTTACCGCCCGTGCTTGTAAGAAATGGTATGGACGCCTCTGTGCACATTTCATCGAGAATCAGCCTTGCCTCTTTGAACATCAGAGACTTACCGCCAAGGATGACAGGTCGTTTCTTTCCGCGCAGGGCCTCTTCAAGTCCGTTCAGATCAAAATCAATCCCCTGACTTGTTTTTGATTCACTTCCGATTCCCGATCCCTGGTCCACAACCAACGACCCTGAAGTTGTGTTTCTTTCCAGGAAATCATAGGGCAGGGAGACAACAACAGGTCCCTTTCTCCCGGAAACGGCAGTTTTATATGCATCATCAAGCGTTTGGATTATTTCATGTGTGTTTGATACAACAAAAGTCTTTTTTGTAAAATGTGTGAATATCCCTTCCGGTTCGGCAAGTTCATGGAGTACCCCCCTGCCTCTTTCTTTCCTTTTTGTATCGATATGGATTATAAGAAGGGGTACATCATCGCCATAGGCCTCCATGCATCCGGATACTGTATTTCCCAGACCCGGACCCGGCGTCACGATAACTACCCCGACATTGCCGGACGATCTGGCATATCCGTCAGCCATAAATAAGACATTCGCCTCATGCCTGCCGACAAAAACATTGATATTATGCTTAGTTAGCTCTTCGTTTAACGGAAGTGTATGAATTCCCGGCAAATGGAATATATTATCGATATTATTCTTCTTAATAAACTCTATAACTGCCTGTTTTCCAAGCATTTATTGCCCTTTTATATGAGTTTAACATACTAAACCTGAAAGTTAAATAAATATTTACTTGACAATAAAACAGATAATTTAGTTTAATACTGTAAACTTTCTGTAAGCTTATACTGTTATTATGAATATTGACGGATCGAGGATAGCTGAAAGAATTAAGATGCTAAGGCAGGCCAAGTCTCTCACGCAGGAGGAGCTTGCTACAAGGGCAGGACTTACCAAGGGATTCATCTCCCAGGTTGAGAGGAATCTTACATCACTGTCCGTAGAGAGCCTGATAGGCATTCTTGATGCCCTTGATGAGAAACCGTCTGCTTTTTTTGATGGGGCAATAGATGAAAAAATTGTCTTTAAATTGAAAGACAGAGTTGAGTTGGAATGGGAAGATGTAAAAAATTTTCAGATACTTGTTCCTGCTGCTCAGAACAGAATGATGGACCCTGCGCTGCTTGATCTTGATGCAGGTGAAAAAACACCTGAAGAAGAACCTCATGAAGGCGAGGAATTCGGTTTTGTACTGTCAGGCAGCATCGAGCTTGTGCTTGGCGGAAAACCTTACAAATTAAAGAAAGGTGAATGTTTTTATTTTAAGGCAACAAGGAAACACTATATAGTAAATAGGCGAAATAACAGGGCATATATTCTATGGGTATCATCACCCCCTAATTTTTAGCGCCCTCGCGGGTAAAAAGGTATTTAGCAGGACTGAAAAGTAAAAACATTCTTAAGACTATGTATTTACAGGTTTTTACGGTTTGGAATATAATGCTTTAAATAGCATGAATATAAGGATTTCTTTGCCAAAGAAATCACCCACAAACGTGTTGGGTATTTAAAAGTTTGGGAGGTGGTCAAGTGATTATTAAAACACCCACGAAGTTTTTTCTTGTCAGCGGTTCATCTGAAGGATTCTCATTATTAAACGCATTCGATGGCGCCCTTCTGGACTCAGGCGTCGGAGATACCAACCTCGTTAAGATGAGTAGTATCCTTCCTCCCGGCTGTGAAGAAATTAAACCACCACCAATTCCATTGCCTCAGGGAGCCCTTGTGCCTGTAGCCTACGCGTCTCTTAATAGTGACATTCCCGGAGAAACCATTTCTTCAGCAGTAGCAATAGGCATACCAAAGGATGAGAATCGTGCCGGCTTAATCATGGAATATTCGGCAAAGGCAGAGGAAAACATCGTGTTGGAACAGGTCAAGAAGATGGTTAAAAAGGGCATGGAGATGAGGAACAGGGAAATAAAAGAAATAATGGCTATTTCAGCTTCATATAAAATTGCTGCTATCGGCGCCGTGTTCGCCGGTGTAGTCCTGTGGGATTAGCATGGAGAGGAGGAATGCAAAAATGACTCCAAAAAAGATTTTTTTTACGAAAGGGGTGGGCGTTCATAAAGATAAATTGTCATCCTTCGAGGTTGCCTTAAGAAATGCAGGCATTGAGAAATGTAATCTTGTGTATGTATCAAGTATATTTCCACCAGAGTGTAAGATTATTTCAAAGACTGCCGGTTTGAAGCTTCTCAGCGCCGGCGAGATTACTTATTGTGTAATGTCACGAAATGAGACTTGTGAACCGAACCGTCTTATTTCTGCAGCAATCGGTGTTGCAAGACCAACGGATTACTCCCAATACGGTTATCTCTCCGAGCACCATGCTTTCGGTGAAAAAGCCATTGTCTCCGGGGAATACGCAGAAGATCTTGCGGCTACAATGCTTGCAACAACGCTTGATATTCCTTTTGACCCTAACCAGGCATGGGATGAGCGGAAGCAGTCTTATACAGCAAGCGGCCACATATTCAAAACTAAAAATATCTGCCAGTCGGCTGAAGGCAATAAAGACGGTCTCTGGACTACAGTATTGGCTACGGCAGTTTTTATTATAGATTGATACAATGTCGCCAAGGCTTCCCTTCAGTTTCTGTGGGTTACCCAATGATGATAATGATTACGAGCAGGCATCTATCGTCATATTGCCGATTCCCTTCGATAAAACAAGCACATGGCAAAAAGGCGCCGACAAAGGCCCGGCAGCGATAATCGAGGCCTCTGAATATCTCGAACTATACGATATAGAGACAGATAACGAGGTTTTCAGGAAGGGAATTTTTACTGCCAGGCCGATCCACTCGGCCTCTTCTTCCGCTTTGTTAAAAAAAACCGATTCAGTAGTCTCAAAATATCTTAAAGACAATAAATTTGTTGTAACCCTTGGAGGTGAACACTCTGTTTCTATCGGCGTTATCAAATCATATGCCGGGTGCTATAATGATCTGAGCATACTTCATCTTGATGCCCATGCCGACTCACGCGACTCATATGAGGGAACCCCTTACAGTCATGCCTGTGTTATCGCACGTGTCCGGGAATTTACCGGAAACATTGTTTCTGTGGGGATACGCAGTATGGATGTCTCGGAACGCCCCGATATTGACAATAAGAAGACGTTTTTCGCACATGATATACACGATTCTGACAAATGGATAAATAAAGTAGTTCCTTTGCTGACAGATAGCGTGTATATCACCATTGATCTTGACGTCTTCGATCCGGGTATTATGCCGTCAACAGGGACCCCGGAACCGGGCGGTTTAGGCTGGTACCAGGTTATGAAACTCCTCTATGCTGTTTCTAAATCAAAACAGATAGTCGGGTTTGATGTTGTCGAGCTTTGTCCGTCAGATTCTAAAGCACCCGATTTTCTTGCAGCCAAATTAATCTACACACTTTTAAGCTATATTGATGTAAACAAGCAATGACTGCTGTGAACCCCTTAAATTATTTCAGGTCTTGCAGCCAGTCCCCTTCCTTAAACCATTTTTCCATCATCATTTGAAGTGCACCGCTTCCTTTAAGACTACCAATAACATTGTCAAGGAAGTTGACGAAAAGAGGATCGTTGGCCGGTATGGCAACGCCGATTGGTTCGAACGTAAGATTATTGGTGGCGACAATTCCCTTATCTTTGTGGCGTACTGTGGCTACCGAACCGGTTGCTCTGTCGGTTAAGATTGCTTTGACCTTGCCTTCCAGAAGAAGCTTCAATGCTTCATCCATGTCTTTTGCTACTATCAGCTTTGCCTTGGATATGTTGTTCCTGACAATCATTTCACTTGTTGTTCCCTTTGGAGCAGCAATGGTAAAGTCAGGCTTGTTGATATCGTTTAAATTTTCTGCATTTAGGGCTGTTGCTTTTGTGGTCACAAGTGATTGACCCGAAATGAAGTAAGGGCCTACAAAGGCAACCTTGAGATTCCGTTCCGGTGTCATAGTCATAGCGGCGATTATTATGTCAATCTTACCGGCTTCGAGAGCTGATAAAAGGTCCGGGAAAGGGATTTCAACAAATTTTGGAACTACTCCCATGCTGCTCGCTATGATCTTTCCCAAATCAATATCTAAACCCATCAGCATCCCGCTTTTTGATTTCGCACTGAAAGGCGGATATTCACCTGTGGTTCCGATGACAAGTTCACCTTTTTTTAGTATTTTATCAATTACCGGTCCCGCCTGGGCAACTGTTACTACAACAAGTAAAACAAGAATAACAGCTATGGTTGCAATGGCTTTTTTCATTTCCTCTTTCTCCTTTTAGACATTTATTATGCCGCGAAATATCGTGTGAAATAACTCTATAAGGATATCACCTGCCTTGTCAAGAAAAATGCTGGACCCTTTCCCGGAAATTCCTTGACACATTGTTTCTAAATATCTACAATAAATAGCGACATCAAAGGGGACTTAAAGGCAGTGAATAGTAGATAGTGAATAGCTAAAAAGGCAGAAAATATGAAAAGGCAGTGAATGGTAAAATAGGTTTTTGACTAACGACTATTCACTAACGACTATTCACTAAAATTAAAACAGGGGGTAATTATGGCAACGAAGAAGACGAGTGCAAATCCTGAATTTCTGTACATTCCCGTAGACAAGATTGTAGTGTTGGAACAGGTGAGATCGAATATTGATATTGAAACAGATTCATTCAAATCGCTCATGCAGTCGATCAAAGACAAGGGCATCTTAGAACCGCTTATCGTAACCGGACAGGATGACGGGACATATCTACTCATCTGCGGGGAGAGGCGTCTTGTGGCAGCACGGCAGTTAGGGTTTGAATCCGTACCAATAAGAGTTATTGAAGCAGGTAAAGAATTAGGGGACACCATAGCCCTTCAACTGACAGAGAATCTTCAGAGAGAAGACCTCAACCCTATTGATCAGGCGAAAGGAATACTCTCATTTATTCAGGCAAAACATCCCGATAAAGGGTATGATGTTGACGGGGTGATGAGTGAACTGGTGATGTACAATAGGAGGCCCGAAGACCTGCCGGAAGAAATTGCTATCACTGTGATAGCAATTTCTGAAATCTCCGGAAAGTCAATAATGACGCTGCATCGCACGATATCACTTTTAAAACTTTCTTCAGAAATTCAGGTAGAAATCCGGTCAGGAAATCTCCCTGTTTCTCAGGGTTATCTCTTTGCCGCAAACCTTGATTGTCCTGATCTTAAAAATATATTCGATACCGTCATAAAGACACCGATAACCAATGCCACATTAGAAAGGATGCTCACAGCATACAAAGAAGTCAAACCTGACCCTGTTGATACGAAGCCAAAATCCGTTAAGAAACAAGTTAAAGGCCTGGTATCCATTAAGACGGATTTTGAGAAAGGCCTTGGAACCTATGTACGGGAAGACGTTGAAAAATATCTCTATGAACTGCAGGTTTTCTGTGATTTTATACAACAGCAGATGCCCAAAATACCATACGGTAAGAAAAGACCGCCACAAGTGTAAAAGACCGTGAAGCGTGAAGCGGGAAAGGCCGGGAAGCAAAAGAATCCGTGAAGCCCCCGCCAAGCGAGGACAGGCGTGAAGCGGGAAAGGGAGGTAATGTTGAAAACACCAGACGATCAAAAGAAGCCAATTTCGGGGAGCGTGAAATTGATTAACCAGGCCGAAAAAGTGAGTCAGCGGGAACAAGAGATCGCAGAACAACTATTTCATTCGAAATGCGAGAGTTTGGGCGAACAAGAAAGGAATGTTGCACGACATCTCGCCGCAAGGACCCATATTGCGAGGAACACGTCTCAAGAGTTTGCCGACCAGTTGACATTAGGCCAGCGACTCGCTGATCGGGTAGCGGCTTTCGGAGGTTCCTGGACCTTCATCTCAGCGTTCGGAGCCGTGCTTTTCCTTTGGATTGCGCTTAACTGGTTCCTTCTTCTCAAATTGAACAGCACTTTCGACCCGTATCCCTATATTCTCTTAAACCTTGTCCTGTCAATGCTGGCTGCAATTCAGGCGCCGGTAATCCTGATGTCCCAGAACAGGCAAGCCCATAGGGATCGCCTTGACGCCGAACATGACTATGAGGTGAATCTAAAGTCAGAACTCGAAATAATGACACTCCACGAAAAAATTGACGGACTCAGAGAGGAACAATGGAGCGAACTTATCGCAATTCAGCATGAACAGCTCAAACTCCTGGGACAACTTATTGATGGTTTGAAGAACCGTCAATAAAATCGTTCCTTCAGGTTCATTCGGATATATCCAACTCTCGCGAGAGAGCTTGGGACGGCTAAGGAGATATTGGTCTAAAGCAAACTTTTTGGCAGAATTGATTAGGGTGGCGGCTTAAAGCAGCGCAGATCGGGAGGCCGGGAAGAGCTTAATTTTACGGAAGTTGCTTCACAATTAAAAAGATCAGGGTTTTCTTAGAGTTGAAAATGATATAATAAAAACAAGGGTATTGTATGGCAGAGAGTGGTAATATATGGCAACCGATAACTTGTCTTTTAATGACAGACGACTACAGCAAATTACCATAATTAAGTAAGATATGGAGGAAAATAACCAATGGCAATGACACATATCAGCGGCAGCGACAAAGGGGACCTGGTTCTCTACACATTGAGCACCTGTATATGGTGCAAAAAAACAAAGGCTTTTCTTAACAACCTTGGTGTACAATATGACTACGTGGATATGGACAACCTTGATGATGATGAAAGAGAAAAAAAGATGGAGGACCTGAAACGCTGGAACCCGAAATGTTCTTTTCCTTCAATTGTAATCAATAATGAGACATGCGTCGTTGGTTATGATGAGGAAAAGATAAAGGAAGTCATAGGAGTATGAGTTATAAAGACACAGTAGACTTGCATGACATTGATACGCTCTTTGATACATTGTCACAAGATGCAGAGTCAGCCGGATACATTCTTAACCCTGATAAGGAATTTACAAAAGCCCTGATAAGGGGCCTCATTATTAATCAGGGAAGATACGGTTACCCCTCTTGCCCATGCAGGCTGGCCGATCAAAAAAAGGGAGATGATCTCGATATCATATGCCCTTGTAATTACAGGGATGCTGACCTGAACGAGCATGGCGCCTGTTACTGCGCCCTCTATGTAACCAGAGACATAGCAGATGGCAAGAGACCGTTGAAACCCATCCCAGAGAGAAGGCCACCCAAAGAAGAAAGGATTAAAAAGAGTCGCCCCGTTGAATCAGGCACTACCCGGCTCTCCCATCCGGTCTGGAGATGCACGGTATGCGGCTACCTCTGTGCAAGGGAAAACCCACCTGAAGTCTGTCCCATATGCAAAGCCCAAAAAGAACGTTTTGAAGAATTCCTTACACGTATATAATTTGTGTATGCTGAGAGGCGTAATTGAATATAAGACATAACATTACCCTTGATGAGGATATTTCTCGGGAATTGGATACAATTTCCAACGAACTCGGTGAAAAGAAAAGTTCTGTAATAGAAAAGACACTCGCTGTTTATTTTGATTTTCTTGATCCCAAGCTTGTACAAAAAAGAATGAAGGACCTCAAAAAAAGGCGGGACACGATTATAGACGCAAAAGAAGTATGGAAAGAGATCGGGAATTAAAAGGCGTGTACGCTCTCAAATTCCTTGGCTTCCACAGGTGTGAGAGCAGGAACAAACTTAGTTCCTATGAGTAAAAATCAGTTGCAATTTTATTCAGTTTGCAGGAAAATGGAAAGAAAAAGGGTGGGTATAACAGGAATCAATCGGTTTAGAAACTCCTTGTTGCCGGAGGAAAGTTGTTTATGATTTTATGGGCCCCTCCACCCTCACTTTTGTTCCTTCCTTGCATCATATCAGTTGGTAAGATCTGATTTCGTTATTTTTTTTATTATTTTTATAATGGCATCATCATTTATTTTCTTAATTTTTTGTAGAAATAAGCTTATAATACTTCAACCATGATTGAAGCCTATTATGATAAAAATAGATTTAAATTGTACAAGAACAACTGCATAGAAGCCTTGGAAACAATTCAAGAAGACTCTGTTGACTTGATATTTGCTGATCCACCATATAATCTCTCAAATGGTGGCTTTACATGTCACGCTGGCAGGAGAGTAAGTGTAAATAAAGGAAAATGGGATGAAAGTAGAGGCATGGAGAAAGACTTTGAGTTTCATAAAGAGTGGTTGGCTAGCTGCAAGAAGGTTTTTAAACCTAATTTCTTTTGCGTGTGACTTATTATGAAGCAATATGAAATGGTCATAAATGTTATGACACAAAATGGAGGTTATGCAACATTGGGATTTTTGAATCAAAATATAAATGTGAAAGATTGGAAAACCAAAACCCCATTCGCATCTATTAGAAGAATTGTGCAGGATAGCAAATACTTTTTTAAAATACGGCCTGGGCTTTGGGCATTAAAAAGTCATCAAAAAGAAGTGTTGAAAGAATTTAATATCGAAAGTAAAAAGAAAGCAGACATTGAAAAATTTAATCATACATATTATCAAGGCTTGATAGTTGAAATTGGTAATCTTAAAGGATACAAAACCTATGTCCCTCCTCAAGATAAAAACAAACTTTTTCTGGCCAAGAAGTTATCATATCTGGCGGGATTAGAGCATATATATGAGTTCACTTATGAAGACGTTTTGAGAAAGGCAAAAACAATAGATGTTATATGGTTTAATGATAGAAAATACCCAAATTCATTGTTTGAGGTAGAACATACAACAGACATTTATAAATCTTTACTTAAATTTTATGACCTACAAGATTTTAACACAAAATTTCACATTGTAAGTTCTGTTACAAGAAAAAGAGAATTTGAGCAGAAAATTAATTCTAACGCGTTTCAGTCAATAAAGAACAAAGTCCATTTTGTAGATTATGATTTCATTTCAGATTTGCACACCAAAACATTTGAATTGGCAGTTTTGGGAAGTTTATGATGTGTTATAAGAAAAAAATATTAACCAATGAACTGATTTTATTATTAAAATCTAATAAAAGAAAATTTATCGAAGCTAGTCTAAACGATGGTATTATTAATGCTACTCATTTTATCTGGTTCGGCGGAAAAACGATATATGACATGGGTATCGATAGTAATGAGGTTAAATGGAATATTAACAGTTTTCAGAATTGGTATCAAAGTGCATACTGGAGAATAGACCAAATAGTCGGCTAAAGAAACAAGGAAGTTTAGGAACATCCTTCATTATTTCAATAACTTTTTCATGTAAAATTTCCGCAGCATTTCCGGCTGAAGCCATTATTTGATGCATGACGGGGTGGCAAGGACGAGCACACCGGAAGCACAGGCGAGCGAGGTCACAACTCAAGTTCAGGTCATATAGTTATAAAACAAAATCCGGATAGTTTTCCGGATTCACTATTGAAAATGTGGCGTCCTTGTATTCATTCAGCCATGATTTTGGCTGTTTATATTTTTTTAGTTGAGACCACTTGAACGGAAAGCTTACCATCCCGCTCTTCCAGGAAATCCAGCTCCTGACCATCGTAAGTTCGCCAGAAATAAAACGTGCCATACAGGGACTGATAGGCATATTTTTTCATCCGTTCGACAACGAGAAAGTTTTCCCAGAGCTGCCCTGCATCGTTCCGGCTGTCAAGCAGATTAAACATATTAATAATTGCATTGCGAATCCCGTTATCCAGAAAATAGTATTCTGATAATGTAAATCCACAAATTAAACAAGTTATTTGGAATTACACTCCATAAATTAGTATATTTTCTCTACATTTTCCGCTCAACACTTCGCCAGGCTGGTCCATTTGGATGATGTCAACTTGCCCGTCAGTCCATCAATGCACGTAATGCTTCGTTGGCATGCACGAGGCGCCCCCCGAGGCAATTGACAATGAACCTGTGGAATGCCAGGGCTACCAGAGGCTCATCCTCCTCCAACTTTTGCAGCGCCTCCTCAGACAGCCGGTAAAACACACTCGGCCTGTCTGTTATGACTGACGCGGTGGAGAGCAATCGCAGGTACAGCCCAAGCTCGCCGACAACTGTACCCGGGCCCATCGTTCTCAACCGAACGGCTTTGCCTTTGCCTTTGCCTTCAAGCTGTGCGGTAACCTGACCTGATTCAAGGAAATAGAGTGATTGGGGAGGATCGCCCTGGCGCATAAGATAATAACCTTCGGGTACCTCTTGTCGTTCCAGATACTTCATAACAGACCCGGCTTCTGTGCCGGGAGGCATAAAATCACTCAACTGGTCTTCCAGGCTGAGTCTCTGTCCATCATGAGTTATTTGCCCTTCTATAAGAATCCGGTTCTCACACCATTCCATAGCGCGGTCAAGATCGACAAAGGTGCGGAAGTGCCCGTCCTCTTTTACATCGAATCCGCCCCGTATAAACTGGCCCGTTACAATGGGTATAAGATGAGAAAATATCAGCTTAAAACCTTCAGTCTCCGCGTACTGCTTCATCTTTGTGAAGCTATTCGCCGCAGAGGAATCAACTCCGTTAACAAACCGAAAGTCGAGAAGAATATAACAAATAGATTGCCGTGTCTTGTCCCTGGCACGTTTACGGATTTCTTCGAGCAGATTGTTTGCAGTCCCGAAGAATATGAAACCCTGCAATTTCAGGATATAGATGGACTCGCCCTGTTCTGCAAGCAGATGCCTGTCGTCTGGAGGGCGGTCTACGCTGCTGTAATAATTCGTGCCTGAAAAGGACTGCTTGATCACACTTACGCGGCTGTATCTGACCACAAATATCACAACTGCAACGATGAGTCCGGCAGCTACACCCTCGAGGAAACCAAAAACGCCTATTACAACAAGGATGAAAAGGATAAGCAAACAATCGATTCTGGGTAATTTAAACCAGCTCGCGTAGAGCCACTCGTAAAGAAAGGTCAGGCTTATATACACAAGAACCCCGCCCATTACGGGCATCGGAAAATAAGATAACATTGTACTCCCGAAGAGGAGGGCCAAACCGCATACAGCCGCCGACAAAAGGCCTATTATCCGGCTCTTTACGCCCATTCTGTGGCCGAGCGTAGACAGGCTGAGTGAATGGATGCCGACAATTCCACCAACAAGGCCTGCCAGGACATTTACCAGGCCGGTAGACCGGAGTTCCCTGTTCAGGTCTATCTCTTCGCGTACCACAAGCTCGATGCCGCTTGCATTGAGGAGCAGCGCTATGCAACTGATTATCATAATTGTACCGATTCTGTTGAACTGGCCGAGAATGATGGTCCAGTCAATCTGAGCCCAGGATGATAATGACAACGGTTGTGCCAGCCCCACTTTCTGGAAAGACCCCATAAGCCAGCCATGGTCCCGGGCTACGGCCAACGAGGTATCTGTCACAAGCAGGATTGAGTAAAATAACCCCATGGAGATTAGAAGCCATGCCGGCATGACGATATAATGATTTCGCCAGCGCAGGATCGAAAACAATATGACGGCAAGCAACAATCCCGGCAGCCATTTAACAAGAATGTCGGATTGCAAGAGGGAAAACAAGTCCATTAATGTAAAGGGCTTTCCTGTCATAAAACTGAAAGCCCCTCTCATGAGCAGCAGTCCGGTACCGGCAAGAAAACCTCCTATGACCGGATACGGGATAAACCGAATCAGGTTTCCCGCCTTAAGAAAGCCCAGGGCAAGAAACAAAGCGCCGGTGCTCAGAGAAGTAATAATGATTATGGCTACGACGTTGATAAAGGCTGCGTCTCCTGTTCCGGAGGAAGTCATGGCAGTAGCAATGATTGATGCAACAAGCGCGAGAATTGCCGGAGGGATTTCGCTGGGATGCACCACCGTTCCCGCGTAAGAGCTTGTTAGAGCAGTACCTATGCCGATTATAACCGCACCAAGAAGGATAAAGCTGACCCCCTGGGAGACGTAGCCCGAGAGAGGGCCTGAGAATATCAGTGCAGCGAATGCCGTCGACGTGATAACAGTAAGGATTCCCGATATAAAACCAGCCGTCAGGATAGCAGGATATTTTTGTAGGAAAGAGGGGTTTCTCCCACAGGCAGGCGGAACCATGCGGCTGCAGGATAGCGGTTCAGATTCAGATGTGCATGGGAATGACATTCACTAAATGATAACGGTACGTTAGCAAAGTGTCAAGAGGAATCGGGGAGCCGGAAAATAGACATACACTTTCATACAATCGGAGAAAATAGGATTAACACTCCATAAAATAATATTATTTCTCCACATTTTCCGCTAAACACTTTAAGTCAGGTACTGTATTCGTGTATTATTACACGGAGAATCCGGGTGATTTGTTGAGGCAAATTGGTTGTTACAAAAACAGCTTCAGTACAACATGCATGATCGATTTGATACCTTGGAAGTTGATATTAAGGCAAAAAAATAATAAAATAAAGCACATGCAATTTATTGCTCAGGAGAGTGTTTATGAATAATACAAAGAATCAGGGAAGAATTATGATAATCGGTGCCGGAGGCGTTGCCGCCGTTGCAATGCACAAATGCGCACAGATTCCTGAAGTCTTCAAGGAAATAATGGTTGCAAGCAGGACACTCTCAAAATGCGAGGCTATCAGAAGGGATATCAACAAGAGGTACGGCAGGGACATTCAAATAGCGCAGGTAAATGCCGACAACGTGCAAGAGCTTGCCGCTCTGATAAACAGATTTCAACCGGACCTTGTACTTAATCTCGCCCTTCCCTACCAGGATCTGCACATTATGGATGCCTGTCTGGAAACAGGGGTACATTACATAGACACCGCAAATTATGAACCTCTCGATGAAGCCCACTTTGAATATAGTTGGCAATGGGCCTATCAGGAAAGATTTAAAGAAAAGGGGGTCATGGCAGTTCTCGGTTCAGGATTCGATCCCGGTGTAACGAATATCTTCACAGCCTATGCGCAAAAGCATCTCTTCGACGAGATCAATTATCTGGACATACTGGATTGCAATGCCGGAACACATGGCCATATCTTTGCCACAAACTTCAATCCTGAGATCAATATAAGAGAAGTAACACAGGTAGTAAGACATTGGGAAGGCGGGAAATGGATTGATACGCCTGCCATCATCGAAGAAGGCAGCGTGCATTTCAGTTTTGATTATCCAATTGCAGGGGCAAAGGAGAGCTATCTTCTCTACCATGAAGAGCTGGAATCGCTGGTCCTCAATATCAAAGGGCTGAAGCGTGCCCGGTTCTGGATGACCTTCTCCGAAAATTACCTGAACCATTTAAGGGTGCTTCAGAACGTGGGCATGACGCGCATAGACGAAGTCGACTTCGAGGGACAGAAGATCGTACCCATAAAATTTCTCAAGGCCCTGCTTCCTGAACCTGCATCCCTTGGGACGGGATATACAGGGAAGACGGTTATCGGCAACATTATGACCGGGAAAAAGGACGGGAAGACCATTACCAGGTACATTTACAATGTCTGTGACCATGAAGATGCCTTTAAGGAGACGGGAACACAGGCGATTGCCTATACGACGGGCGTACCTGCCATGATCGGGGCCATGATGGTACTCACAGGGGTATGGCAAGGGACCGGGGTATATAACATAGAGCAGCTCGATCCCGACAAATTCATGGAGGCGCTGAACAAATACGGTCTGCCCTGGCAGGTTGTTGAGCACACACCGCTTCCAGACAAGGTATGAAGCATAACTTATGACTGTTGATAAACAAATTGAAGAGATAATCCAGGCAATTAAGGCGAAAGATAAATCCGCTGCAAGCCGATATCATGCTTTATCCGGCAATGAGAGAAGGAAAGTGCTTGAAGCTCTAAACGCTGACGGTCTCAGGTCATTGACGGATTTGATCAAAGATGCCAAAGAAAGAAGCTTTACTGCGGCAGAAAAAAGATTCCTCGAAATCGCTGCCGGTGCTATAGCAACTCCTGTATATCTCCTTGATGAAACCCTCATAGAAGAAAACATGCGGACATTGCAGTATGTAAAAGACCGCACTGGCTGCAAGATATTGCATGCCTTGAAATCATACGCATCATTCGCAACCTTTCCCATGATGAGCAGATATCTGGACGGAATCTGTGCCAGCGGTCTCAATGAAGCCAGACTTGGCCATGAAGAATTCAAGAAAGAGGTGCACACCTTCGGGACAGCATATAAAGAAAAAGAGATCCGACAGATATTGAAGTATTCCGACTCCATCATATTCAATTCATTTTATCAGCTTGAGAAATATGGGAAAATAGCCCGGAAAAAGGGCGTTGAAACAGGCTTGAGGGTGAATCCGGGACATGCCGAGGTTGCAACAGAAATGTACAATCCGTGTGCCGGCTATTCGAGGCTTGGCATAGTTCATGATACGTTCAGCGAGCTATTCCCGAAGTACAGGGAACTGGTTGACGGACTGCACTTCCATGCCATGTGTGAGCAGAATTCAGACGTCCTTGAAAGAATTCTAAAATCATTCGAAAAGCTCTACGGGCAATACATTAAGGGGTTGAAATGGGTGAATTTCGGGGGCGGGCACCACATAACCCGTGACGATTATGACATAGAGCGCCTTATCAATATTATAAACAAATTCAAGAAAAATTACGGGGTACAGGTGTATCTCGAACCCGGCGAAGCCAGCGTACTGAATGCAGGGGTTTTGATCTCCTCTGTACTGGATATTGTAAAAAACAAGATGGAGATCGCGATAATGGACGCATCGGTGGAAGCACATATGCCCGATGTGCTGCTTATGCCCTACAGGCCCCACATAATGGGATCAGCCCGGCCGGATGAGAAGAAATATACCTGTAGAATCGCCGGGCCAAGCTGTCTTGCCGGGGACATAGCGGGCGATTATTCCTTTGATGAGCCCTTAAAAAGGGGAGATAAACTTGTTTTTACAGACATGGCTCTATACAGCATCGTGAAGAGCACTACTTTTAACGGCATAAACCTCCCGGATATCGCAGTGATAAGAGCTGGGGGGAAGGTAGAGATAGTGAAGAGATTCGGCTATAAGGATTACAGGGGCAGGCAATCATAATTCCCGGCGTACCAATTTGCCTTAACTCAATGTAACTTTATCACCATCAAGCCCGCACAATTCTCAATTTAGTTTAAAATAAGTTATCGAAGTAACAAAGGGTCAATTAGCGCACGCACAGAAAAATGAAAATCGCTGTAAAATGAATGGGCCGTGGAGGATTCGAACCTCCGACCAATTGATTAAGAGTAGTATGGTGTTGTACATTAATATTAATCATTATCATTAGTTACAATTGTGTGGTTGCGTTTTGGTTGCGCATAAACATATATGCCAATTTCACAGGAGTAATAAAGAAACATGCGAGAAACTTGTCTACGCCTTCCATCGTGGAAACCGTATATTGTCCATAAATTGATACTACACCAGATTATATACAGTATTAGAACTCTAATGAGAGCGGCTTCGTTTTCATAGGCATTTTGTAAGTTACTTTTATCATCAATTCGGTTTTTCTCCTGCCATGAAATGTTTCAAATCGTTATTGTTAAGTTTGTTTTAAACAGCATATACAATATCGGCAGAGATATTTTATCTAATAAGCAAATTGTAAAATACAAATCCTTTGCTTACTTTTCGGCATTGAGCATGGAATCGATCTTGGCAATGATCTTTTCAACGCTCGTGCTCTTGGAGGCCATATGGCGTCCACCTATGAATCCTCCAGTAGCATCCATTTCCTCTTTTGTAACCAGTGATGAAAGAAAAAGGAGCGGGATACTCTTCGTTGCATCTGTCTTTTTTAATAAATTTGCCACATCTGCCCCGTCTACAAAGGGCATTTTTATGTCCGTCACAATAAGGTCAGGGCCAATCTCCTGTGCCAATGCAACAACGCGGCTTCCATCCGTTGTGATAACAATTTCGAACCTGCCGGTCTTTTCGAGTTTTAGCTTAAACGCATCCAGAATGGTATCATCATCATCAACCCATAGAATTTTTTTCATCTCTGACATATGTTTTCTCCTTTCCCGCACGCTGTGCGAGCTATTTTCTCTTTGATGCCATTGCTACAAAGTGTCCTTTTTGTACTCAATCCTGAGATTCGTAAAGTAATCCTTCAATCGTACAAGATGCCCTAAGGCCTTGTCTGTGTTCCCATCCTTGACCGAATTTTCAATATCTGCGCACACCCCGCTCAAAACAGCAAAGCAATAAATACTGAAACTCCCCTTCAATTTGTGCGCAATTGCTTTCGTGGCATCAAAATCATTATTGTGGAGTGACTCCTGCAATGCCGATATATTGATGTCCATCTTCTTTAGGAATGATGGTATGAGTTCCTCAAGATCAGGGTCTATTATGGCAAGGTAATCGAGCTTTTCTTCAGGATGGGAACTCTGATTTTCCGACACCTGGGGAGGCAATCCGGTAAAAAAATCAAGAGGTGTATTATTTGCTTCGGCTGATTGCCGCACGATTCTGAGAAGATCCTCTCGTTTAGCAGGTTTTATAAGGTAGCCTGTAAAACCAGCCTCTGCACATCTCTGCTTTGCTGCGTCATCGTCATGACCTGAAAGGGCTATGACCGGAACGGGCCTTATTTTTTCCGATTCTTCCCATTCACGGATGGCACGGACGGCTTCAATGCCGTTCATAACTGGCATCTCCACATCCATAAAAATAACATCATATATTGATTCACGATGTTTTTCATAGGCGTCCCTGCCGTTTTCCGCACAATCTAAGATAAACTTCGGATAAGTAAGGTGTTTTTCCAGTATCTTCAGGTTAAAAGATTCGTCATCGACAAGGAGGATTTTCTGGTCGTGGATATACTCCAGGCCAGATAACAATTTTTCTTTTTGCTGTTCCCTACTGTCAAGCGTTTTATCATCACGGACATCTACCTTAGCGGCAAGAGGCAACATGATTGTTATCGTTGTCCCTTCATGTTCGGAGGTCTCCATCGCAATTGAGCCGCCTTGCGTCTCTGCGATGAGCTTTGCCGAGTAGGTTCCCAGGCCCGTCCCCCCGCTTTTACCTGCTGTTGCATATTTCTCAAAAAATGTTGAACGGATTTTTTCCGGTACGACGCCACTGTTGTGGATACTTATATGCCCCTCCTGACCGGCTGATGCGAGGGCGACGGAGACGGCTTCTCTCTGTGGCGATGCTTCAATGGCGTTTTTTATGAGATTTGAAAACATGGAATAGCAAAGGAGCTCTTCTCCCTGTAAAAAAAACCTTTCATACTCCTGTATCGGATAACCTTGAAGAGTTATTTCAAGACTTATACTTTTTGATGCTGCAATTCCTCTGTTCTCTGAAAAAATCTTACTAATTATCTTTACAACATCCACAGAGGCAGGCTCAAATTGATACATTCCTCTCTCCATCTTGAAGAGGTCAAGTGAAAGGTTGATCATCCGCAGCATCCTGTATCCTGATTCTTCGATAGCCCGAAGATGTTCTGCACTTTCACCGGCAGCCAGTCTTTCCTGAAGAATAATTTGCGGCAGACTTATGATGCTGTTCAGGGGTGCTTTAAGGTCATGGCGGACAATATTTTCAACGTCCTCACGGAGGCGTGCTGCTTCACGCAATTCTTCATTCTGCCTTGCTAATATTTCCCTTGCTTCTTTAAGGGCAAGATGCGTTCTAACCCTTGCTTTTACCAGAGGGGGACTGACGGGCTTGGTGATATAATCTACTCCCCCAAGTTCAAAACCTTTGAGTTCATCCTCCACTTCACTCTTGGCTGTCACAAAGATAATCGGTATATCTCTGGTTTTAATATCCGCTTTCAGCTTTGCACAGGCTTCATATCCGTCCATAACGGGCATCATAACGTCAAGGAGAATCAGATCGGGAACAGGATCTTTTGCGGCGAGACGCAGGGCCTTTTCCCCGTTTGTTGCCACAATTGTTGTATACTCGTCTTTCAGCACCTCAACGAGTATCTGGATGTTTGCAGGTGTATCATCCACAACAAGGATTGTCTTTCGTTCCTTCACGTCAATCATGAGTTATTCTTACACCTTTTTTTCTTCCTCAATGGCAATCTTTAAAAACTGGGCCTTTTCTTCAATATCTTTGTCCGTATCCTTGAAGTGTTCCGCTACAACCCGGAATTCTTCGGCATTTTCCACAAAAGCATCCGTTACATCAGGGTCAAAATGGATGCCCCAGCCTTCTTTTATGATTTCAACAGCCTTTTCATGGGGCATGGGTTCCTTATAAACACGTCTGCAAATAAGGGCATCATAGACGTCTGCTATCGCCATCAGTCTGGCTGAAATAGGAATCTCGTCACCCCCGATGCCCTCCGGATAACCGCTGCAATCCCACTTTTCCTGATGATAAAGGGCTATTTCACTGGCAAGGCCAAGGAAAGAGTTCGGCTCATCGAGGAGCTTCTCCGATTCTTCTATTGCATGACGGCCCAGGACGGTGTGTGTCTTCATAATCTCAAACTCCTCGGCGGTAAAGCGGCCCGGCTTGAGGAGAATCCGGTCCGGTATGCCTACCTTTCCAATATCATGCAAAGGTGCTGATTTATAAAGGAGTTCAATATTCTCGTCTGTCAGGAAATGGCTGAAACGTGGATGTTTCTGGAGTTTTTTTGCCAGTAGCTTCACATAATTCTGTGTACGGCGGATGTGATTGCCCGTATCGCTATCACGGGTTTCAGCCAAAGATGCCATAGCCACAATTGTCATATCCTGTGCGGTTGTTAATTCCTTCATTCGGCGTTTTATTTCCTGTTCCAGGTACTCATTTTTATCTTTGAGAAAATCCCGGGCAGTTTTAAGGGTAAGATGCGTTTTTACTCGAGCCATGACAATGGGAGGGCTGATAGGCTTTGTGATGTAATCAACCGCCCCTAGTTCGAAGCCTCTCTGCTCGTCCTCCACTTCAGCCTTAGCTGTAAGGAATATTACAGGTATATCAGCCGTTTCAGGGTTCTCTTTCAGCTTCGAAATAACCTCATATCCATCCATCTCCGGCATCATGATGTCGAGGAGGATCAGATCAGGCATAGGCTTGGCTGCTGCAACCTGGAGCGCCCGTGTACCGCGGTTTGCAACCTTTACTGTGTATAAATCTTTCAAAAGACTGCTTACAAGGGCAAGATTCGCCGGTGTATCATCCACGACCAGAACGACCGGTTTTTGTTCAAAGCTCACAGCATCAGCCATATGGTCCTCCTCATTGTTTCATTTTTTGCTATACTATATTGTACGTGGTTTTATCATGTATGAAATTCCTCAATTGCCCTCCTGCATATCCTTTCCGCCTCCTCAAAGTCATATCCTTCTATGGCCCTGGAAACAGCATCAAGTTCTGCGGCAGGGATGACAGCAGACAAATCCTCCCGGTTTTCCTCGAAGAGTTCTCCTGCTTCGGAGTCAGAGTTCTCAAGGAGGGTGATTAATTCGTCAAGTACTGCCTTCCCCTTCGCGGGATCACCGGAAGAGGGAGGGGTAATAATCTCTGCAGCAACCCCGGGGGCAGCACTCAAGGCGCTGACCATTCGTGAGAGGGCTTCATCGAGGGCATTTAGTTTCGCATCCAGCACTTCTGAAGATTCATTGTTCCGGATAGCGGCCTCAACAACAGCAGCCTTCTCCTGGACATCTGATGCGCCTATATTGCCGGAGACACCCTTGGTGGTATGGGCCAACCGCTCCGCTGTCCCTCGATCATCAACCTTAAGACTCTGGCGTATCCGGGCCAGGGTCTGCCCCTGGTCTTCAATGAATTTTTTCAGCAAGCTCATGTATAACTTTTTCTTACCCATGACCCGCTTTAGGCCTAGGCCCGTGTCGAGACCGGGAATATTGGGCAGGTCGTCCTGCTGTGCAGGTTTGAGTTCTTCCTTTTCTGTCTTTTCTGCATGCATCCCGGCGACTTCCTGGCGCTGGCTGGCCTGGCGGGGTTTTACCCACTTTAGCAATTTGCCGAAGAGTTCATCGGGGTCAATAGGCTTACCGATGTGGTCATTCATACCGGCTTTGTAACATTTATCAATGTCATCGGCCATGACATTTGCCGTCATGGCGATAACGGGTAGATATTTGAAACATTCCTGCTTGCGTATTTCCTGTGTCGCTGTAATACCGTCCATGACGGGCATCTGCATATCCATGAGCACAATATCATATGTATGCTTATCCAGCATCTCCAATGATTTCTGTCCGTCTTGGGCAATGTTGACCTCGAATCCTGCATCGGTAAGAAGCTCACAGGCAAGTTGCTGGTTGAATTCGTTATCTTCTACGAGGAGGATGGATACACCCTTCATGGCAGCGAGATTTTCCATCAATGGAGCCGCTTTTTGTTCTTCCCGGGACATCTCAGCCGGTTCTCCACCCAGCACATGAACGAGGGTGTCGAGCATCGTTGAAGCGCTTACCGGTTTAATAAGTACGTCCTCAAGCCCTGCCATGGCCGCCTCTCTCAATACCTCCTCGCGGCCGTAAGCCGTGACCATGACCATATGCGGCAGGGGACTCAAAGGCAGATCCCGGATAGCCCTGGCTGTTTCAATTCCGTCCATTCCCGGCATTCGCCAATCGAGCAATACAACCTCGTAAGGTTTGCCCGATTTGGCAGCAGAACTTATCTCCTTCAAGGCTTCTTTGCCGGAGGCCACATCATTCACTATAAAGGTCATGCCGGTAAGCATGTCAGAGAGAACAACGCGACTCATCTGGTTGTCATCAACCACCAGTACCCGGCGACCCCGCAGGTCAGGTTCCGGCAGTAACTTCCTTGCTTTGGCAATGCCCTTGCCTAATCGTGCCGTAAACCAGAAAGTGCTGCCTTTGCCATATTCACTTTCCACGCCCACATCGCCGCCCATAAGGCTGGCCAGTTTTTTGGAGATGGCCAATCCCAGCCCGGTACCGCCGTACTTTCGCGATGTGGATGTATCCGCCTGCTGGAAGGATTGGAACAGCTTGCCTATCTGTTCCTCTGTCAGTCCGATGCCCGTATCCTCGACGGCAAAACGAAAAAGTCCGTCACTGTCTGTTTCTTCAACAACTTCCACAGAGATAACCACTTCTCCCTGCTCGGTGAATTTAACGGCATTATTGGCATAATTAACCAGGATTTGACCGAGCCGCAGAGGATCTCCCACAAGATATTTGGGTGTTCCTTTCTCGATACGGAACACAAGCTCCAATCCTTTGGTGGCAGTCTTTTCGGAAATAAGGTTGGAAACATTATCCATAACCTTCTCCAGTTCAAATTCCGTATGCTCTACTGATAGCTTTCCTGCCTCTATCTTGGAAAAATCAAGAATATCGTTGATTATGCCGAGCAGATGTTGTCCTGACTGTTGAATCTTCTGTATGTAGTCGCGCTGCTTTCGATTCATATCCGTTTTCATTGCCAGACTGGAAAACCCGATTATAGCGTTCATGGGCGTACGGATTTCATGGCTCATATTGGCCAGAAAGTCAGCCTTGGCTTTGGCGGCAGAGTCAGCTTCCTGTCTGGCTTCATCAAGATCTTCTAAGATGTTTAACATCGCTTTTCGTGCTTTGTCCATCTCCGCAATCTGATTCTGGAGATCCTCCTCGGATTCCTTTCGTTCCCGAAAGGAGGTTTGCAACTGCTTGGTCATGCTGTTGAAGGCCTCGGAAAATTCACCCATAAAGCTGACTCTTTGAGCGAAATCTCCTGTGGCAATCTGTTTGGTGACCCAGGTCAAGGTTCTCAGGCTGGCGTGGAGACTCTTGAGCGACTGGCCGATGATCAATCCTACCTTGGGCGGGTCGATATCGATCTCACCCCTCCCCAGATGATAGGCAAAGGCGGTCATTTCATTATATTCAGCAATGAATTTGTTGATATAATCGACGGCCTGCCGGATTTCATTGTCCGGATATTCTTTCGGAAGTTCGACAGGTACGGGCTTCTTGCCTTTGAGGATGGAATAAAAGACTTCCGTGATCTTGTCGATATCCTTCTCGTTGATCTCGATCATTTTATGTCCTTAAGCTGTTGGTTTGATATCAAACCGGCATACCCGGTCACCTGAGCACCAGCAATCGACCTCTTTTACAGCGAAATTTTTTCCTGAAAATCCAAAAAGCAGGCCGCTGATGAATCCTTCATCATAGGTGCAGATTGTTTCGTCGGAGACTGGAAGCCCTGAGCAATCGAGGTCTTCTGCAACAGTCAAGGTAAATTCCATTTTATCTAAATCTGCTTTTTCCACTCTCAGGATACCGATCTTTAAAGCAGCCAGCAGATCCTGCAGTTCTTTCACAAAAGCGCCGAAATCGGTCTTTTGAGTAATCAAGTTCTTGAAGAGTTCCCGGCCTGCGAGTTCACCGGCCTTGTAATAAATTCGCTCGGCCGTTGCCGTGTCAAACTCCTGGATGATGACATCTCTCAGCGTAAACTGCATGAGACGATAGACCGCCACATCCATGTTTGCTCCGAGGTTGGGCCTCCCTTCGCCGATATTTCCGATCATGCTCCAATCAAACAACGAAGTGTCTCTTTCCTCTTTGAACATGGGTTCCTCCTTGGATTCTCGGTTGGTAGCTCATTTACTCAACAATCTTATACTTTTTCTCCTTGCCCGTTTGCTCCAGGATCGTATTGATTTCCGCCTTGAGCTGAATCATCTTTTCCTCGCGGTTGATGGTCAGGCGACTGAACCGCTCCAGGTCTTCCATGCGTTCCTTCAGTTCTTTCTCTGCCTGCTTGAGCGAAGTGATATCTACCAGCCATCCCAGGATGCTCGGCTGGTCTTCGTACGTCGTCGGCAAAAAGGTCAACATAATATCGACGGGGGATCCGTCCGCGCCGTTCATCCTGATCTCATAATTGCTGACGATACCATCGCGTTGCAGGGCTTCAATTATCGGCACCCGATCATCCGGGTTGAGATATATTTTTGTAATGGGATCGCCAATCTTGATGTTCAGTGTGCTTAAGAATTGCGGATTGGCAAACTTCAGGAATCCACTCGTTGATATGCCGACACAGATGGGGCTGCTGTCCATCATACCCTGCAGCCTTTCCCGCTCTTTGTGAATAGCGTCTTCCATCGCCTTACGCTCCGTGATATCGCGAAACGAGATTACCGTCCCGACCACCTGGCCGTCTTTCCAGACCGGAGTTGTGGAGTATTCCACGGGCACCGCCGTGCCGCCCTTGCGCCAGAGCACCTCATTGTCCACAGTGCGGGTCTTGCCGTCCTGGGAGGACAGGTACATGGGGCACTGCAACCGCGGGAATGCCGAGCCGTTGGGATAGGCGTAGTGGACCTCGGCATGCATTAATTTGCCGAGCAGTTCTTCTTCTGTATAGCCAAGGATGGAGCTCACCGCGGGATTGACGAATGTAACCCTGCCCCCAGCATCCAAACCGAATATCCCCTCACTCACGGAGCTGAGAATTAAGCGGCCTCGCTCCTCGCTGGTATGCAGTTCGTCGGTCCGCTCCTGAACCAGAAGCTCCAGGCGGTCTTTATAGCGCTCAATTTCTGCACGGGCCGTGTTGGCGTCCTCAGCCAGACTCATGGCAACGGCGCGTTCCCGTTTAGATTCCTCGACCCGCTTGGCTATGGAGATCTCCGCCTGTCGGGCCTGGTTGCGCTCCACGGCCATGGCAGCCACTATTTGGGCCATTTCCACAAGGAAACCCAATATAGCTTCGAGTTTGTCCTCACTCACTATGGGCACTTCCTTGATGGCCTCCAGATATGGCTCTATATCCAGGCCACACTCTTCGGCCTGGCGGCGAAAAAATTCCATATCCGGAAGACCGGTGAAAAACTGCCCCACGAAGGCGTTGGCGATGTGCTTCCCATCGATGATGATAGGCGAGGCGGCGTCAGTCAGACCGTTTTTGCAGGGGTAAACGGAAAACGGCTTGCCTTCGTTAAGATTCAGGGCAAGCCCGGTGTCGCTTTCTATGCAGCGGGCGCAGGTCTTTTCGTTGACGCGGTGAAAGTCCGTGCAGGCCCTCTGCCAGCGTGCCGCGGCGAGGACTTCGCCTTTCAGGTCGATGATGGCGGAGGCTATTCCTACCGACTCACAAAAATCCACTAGCAGGCGCTTGAACTGATCCACGCTGAGTATTTCGGCCAGGGTGTTTGGGGCAATCTCCGGCTGCTCTGGCTCCATGACGGTCGATTCTGCCTTGGCCAATTCTTCATCCAACCCACCCATTAGCTCGTGTTCCTGATAAAATGCCTTCTCGCCTGCCTTTACGGCCAAGGCATTCACCTGCTCCTTGATCTCGATGATTCGTTCTTCCCGGCCTAAGGAAAGGCGGTTGAACCGTTCTATCTCCAAAACCTTGGCCTTGAGTTCCTCCTGGGCCTGTTCTGCCCGGGCGGCCGCCTCCTCGGCAACCTCCTTTTCCACCTTCAGGCCTTCAGCCCGTTTGCGTTCAGTGATGTCGTGAAACGAAACGACCGCCGCGATTACCCGGCCGTCTTTCAAGACCGGTGTTGTTGAATATTCCACGGGCACCGGCGTGCCGTCCTTGCGCCAGAACACCTCATTGTCCACTGTGCGGACCTTGCCGTCCTGGGAAGTCAGGCACGTGGAGCATTGCAACCACGGGAATTCCGAGCCATCCGGATGGGCGTAGTGAACCCTTTCATGCAGCAGTTCGCCAAGCATCTCTTCTTCTGTATAACCAAGGATGGCGCTCACCGCGGGGTTGGCGAATGTCACCAAGCCATTGGTATCCATACCGAATATCCCCTCGCTCACGGAACTGAGAATCAACCGGCTCCGCTCTTCAGCCTGAGCGAGCAGTTCCTTCTGCCCCTCGAGTTCATCTGTTCGAGCCCGCAGTTGACTCTCTGAATCAGCAAGGGCCACTGCCTGGTATTGACTCTCTTCGAGTAGGCTCTTCATACTGAAATTCGATTGCGTAAATACATAAATCACCGCAATAAAGCTTAGTGACAATAAAATGGTAAGCAGGGTAAGAATAATACCGAATGACCGGTACATGCTGATCTGTCCTGTTGGCCAGAGTAGGACCACAGAAATGCCCTCATAAAGTGTGGCAGCTTGTGCTGATAGATATTGCCCTCCCTTAAAAGTCACTTCCGCCTCGGCCTTGAGTTGTTTTTGAAAAACAGGTTCGAATGGTCCCGGACCGTATTGTTTTGAAAGGATAATTTTTTGTTTCTGCTCGTTATCCAGGGGCCATAGAGTTTTCAGACGTGCTTCCGGCTGCGAAGATATAAAGATGATGCCGTTTTGGTCCACCAGGAACCAAACATACTGCTTGAGCTTTATCTCTATGTCTTCGAGTTCCTTCTTTATTACCACAACTCCGACGATCTGACCTTCCTTATCCTTGACGGAAGCGCTTGCGAAAAATCCGCGTATCCCCGTTACCGTACCGACGGCAAAATGCCGGCCAACGCCGCCTTTTATCGCCTGCTGAAAATAAGGCCGAAATGTATAGTTCTGCCCTACAAAACTGTCCTTCGCGTTCCGGTTGGAGGATGCCAGCGTTAATCCGTCATGATTGATAAGATAACAGGCGGCTGCATCCAAAGACTTGTGATATCGATCCAATATGTTGTTTATTTTCTCGATGTTCGCAGGGGTATTGGCCTGCAAAACAGGAAGTGTTAAGGGGGATCCGGCAACGGCCACTGCCGCGCTTTCGATTCTCTTTAATTCATTGGTCAAGTTAAGTGATATAATGAGATTCGCATCTTCCACATCATGCGTTACTGTGCGCGTTGCAATTTCTACTAGGTGGCCGGTAAAAATCCAGCCTGCAGCCGTCACAATGAAGATTGCGCACAAGGCTGTAATAGCAAACCATTTTTTGGTAAAATGAAGTGTTGGCATGATCAAAATATCCCTGCTGTAAGATAAATTCGTTTTTTTAAAAATGTATTTAATATTCTATTCATCACTGACAATACCCCGCGCGTTTGAGGTTTTTGGCAGGTAGCAAATATTCGGTACCATGCCCTATCAGCCGCTGCACCTCAAATTTTTGAGATGTTAAAAAAATATGAGGCACTATTGTTTTAATAATACTATAAATTATTTATGGAGAAAAAGTAATATATTACTGGTTGAAATACCTCATATTAGTCTAGATTGGCATTTTGTGGACTTCATTAAGGCAACTGTATATCTCATAGATAGAAAACAAGCTGCCAGACATTTGCATATTTCATTCAGTATTCAATAAGTTCAATTAAATATATATGGTGCAGATTTGTATTTGCTATACATAACATATCTTGCTTTCACTCTTAATATTAGTTACTTACGCCCTATTTTCCTTTATCCATTTTTTATTCAATTCAAAGTCATCGTTTCCACTTGACTGGGTACGTTGCACGACAATCTCAATAGCCTTGTAGCAGTCCCTTTGCACCTTCAGGGGTGGTGATCCTATTTCCCCCGAGAACAAATATTGCCCTTGTAGTGTACTCTCATGTTTGAACCGAAAGAAGATGATATTTTCTGTGAATTTTTGGTGGGCCGTGGAGGATTCGAACCTCCGACCAATTGATTAAGAGTCAACTGCTCTACCGGACTGAGCTAACGGCCCCGGGATGGTTTTATATAGCATATAAACCAAAGAAAATTCAAACCAATTATTTATATTAGTTATAGCAAAAGATATTTTTCACATATGTATTCAAAAATAAATTGACTAAAGGGAATCTGTATGATAAAAAAAGACTGGTTTTGAATGGATGTGTCTATGTCTGACAACAAAAATAATGTAGTCAGATCTCTTATAAGCTTTAGTTCGCTTGGCTTGGAGATGGGTCTTTCCGTGGCCATAGGCATTGGGATGGGATACTTCCTTGATTCTTATTTTAAGACATCCCCCTACTTAACCATACTATTTATGCTTTTTGGCATCGTAGCAGCATTTAAAACAATATATATGCTGTTGAAAAAGGTTAAAAAGGAAGATGAAAGAGACAACAATTATTAATATTGAGCATGTTAATGTTATCGTACTTGTAATAGGTTCCATATTGTCCATATTGATTATGAGAGAATTCAAATACCTCTTCAGTTTTGCCGTTGCAAGTGCCATTATGACATTAAATTTCAGGTTTTTAAAAAAGATCATGGAAGCAGGATTCCTTGAATCCGGTGGTGGTAAAAAAGGCTTTCTTATTGCGCTTCCTTTAAAATTTCTTGTTCTTACAGGTCTGATAGTGGTTGTATTTTTATATGGAGAAATAGATATAATTTTTTTTATGATCGGTTTATCGACTGTATTTATATCCATAGTGATAAACCAGATAGCTATTTTATTTAATCCTGAAGCAAAAAGGAGGCAAAAAGATGGGGCATGAAGTTTTTACATGGGCTTCTTTATTTCCATTTTTGAAAAATTTACCACCCCATGTATCAAATGCGATTATTGTTTCAATAATACTCCTTATTATTGTAATTTTGGGATATAGGCAACTGAAGCGTACAGAAGACGAGGTAGTGCCCGAACCTAAATGCACATTCAGGAACTTTATTGAAATGATAGTTGAGAATCTCTCGAGTATTATAGTGGATTCCATGGGTCCCAGGGGTAAGGAGTTTGTTCTGGTTGTTGGAACGCTTGCACTTTTTATCCTGTTTAATAATCTTTCAGGGCTTGTACCGGGTTTATTACCGGCCACTGACAGTGTTAACACAACATTCGCCTGCTCATTAACAGTTTTTGTTATGACACATTATTACGGGTTTAAAGAGCATGGCATAAAATATTTGAAGCAATTCGTGGGGCCTATGTGGGCTATTGCACCACTAATGATACCTGTAGAGATTATCGGACATATAGCCCGGCCATTATCACTTGGGTTAAGGCTTTTTGGAAATATAACAGGCGACCATCTCGTAACTGCCATTTTTTTTGGTCTCGTACCTTTGTTGGTTCCTTTGCCTGTTATGTTTCTCGGGTTGTTTGTAGCATTTGTTCAAACGTTTGTGTTTATGCTGTTGTCCATGGCGTATTTTTCAGGGGCAATTTCGCATGAAGAGCATTAAAATCTAATAGAAAGGGGTGAGATTTAATGAAAAAATTTTTAACAGTTACGTTGCTTCTTATGGTTTTCGTAGGCTTTTCCTTTGGTATCGCAATGGCTGCTGAAGAAGCAAAGGGGCTTGACCCGCAGGTAAAACAGATGATTGCCCTTGCAGCCGGTTTTGGTATTGCCCTTGCAGCCTTTGGTGGAGCACTTGGACAGGCGAAGGGTATTGTGGCTGCACTTGACGGGATAGCAAGAAATCCGGGAGCACAAGGGAAGATAGTCACTCCTATGATCATCGGTCTGGCTATGATTGAATCACTCGTAATATATTCCCTCGTTGTTTCATTGCTTTTAATTTTCAAGCTTTAATAAAAGCATTTACGGGGCAGGCGACTATGTCTGTCCCGTAAGGTATTGCCCCTCTGCTATTTGAGACAATTCTGAAAAATGCGCTGTACATCGACAGCATGGCTGTTAATATGCTTTTGAATGACTGTGTAATCAGATGGATCATGGATACGATACTGATCTATGCATGAAGAAAAAAGGGCTCTCATTTTGTTTTCGTTCATGGATTTCAGTGTGTCTATAAAAACATCGATCTTTATACCGGGGCAGTCACCTTTGAATTCCATTTTCCTTAAAGCATCAAGAAAACCCTCCAACACCGCCTTGAGAATAGACGCCTCAACCCAATAAGGTTCGCCAACCCCTTCCAATTTATCTAACCGCATTTTTATGGTGATATCGAAAAGAAATAGCATGAGCGCCTTCAATGGATCAACTCTTTCTTCCCCGCTCGGTAATTCAATCGGTTCGTAACCACGGACAGTTACCAATCTGACATCTACAATCCCATCAACAGTTTTCACCACAAAATCGCCGGCGCCGTGGTGCCAGGGATAAATCCGGCAATAGGTGTCTGAATTATAATAAAGAGTGAGGATCTTCGATGCCTGCCTGATGATTTCATGAACTTCATAATCTGAGGCAAACCGGTATCCTCCATTCATATCCCAGATTATGATACGTTCCACATTGTTGTCATCCTTAGAGAAATGCCATTCATGGTAATTTTCAAACCACTGCGACATTGTCATGAGGATCGTCTCAGACATTTCCTCCCTTATCAAAGTTATCGCCTGCCTGTAATAGGCACGTGGAAGATAGGGAAGTCCTTTCTGATAATACAGGTGCTGGATAAGATCAAATTCCCGGTTGAGTGTTTCCTTTGCTTCGCCGGAGATGGCAGTGCTTACAGAAAATTGTTCCTGTTGATCCTGCGAAAAGACTTCTGCGCTAACAATTTGATAAAGAGTGCCATACTTTTCGTAGCGGATTATTATTTTCTCAATATCTATAATCTCTACCTTTTTGTCCCACAAATGTGCAAGAAGATGCACAAGGTGCTGTCCGTTGTCGAGGAGGATAAAGCCCCTGACAGCAGCAAAATAGTCCCCAAGGGTCATAAAAGGATGATTTTCAAAAGGAGTCATGATAAAGGGCCGTTCAAGCGTAATGGTATCAATAGGCACATCCCCTTCGGGAGACGAAAAGCAATAAGATACAAGCATATAAGTTTCCTTTCAAAAGAGTTTACATAAAACAATGAGGATCATGATTATTCCCCCCTCACCCTTCCCTCTCCCACGAGGGGCGAGGGAATAATGAACTGTCATGTCATATGATAAACCACTTTCCCTCTCATTGCAAAAAGAAATAGGGAAAAGAAGCCTCTCTTTGGACTCAGAGATTCATATTGCCTTGCAGGCACTGAGGATAAAATTATTACTCTGTCGAATGAACTACCCCGCAGCAGAGCTGCGAGGTATCAGCGGAATGAGGATGTGATTATTAATTGAAAAAAACAAGGGTGTCCTGTATGATATTGAAGCAATGGAAGTTTGCCTGAAACTCTTCAGCAAGATATGGTTTACATTGGAGTAAGCATGGACAACAGGGAGAAGAAAATAACAAAGGCACAGCTCGTATGCGAATTGACGGAAATACGCCGTCGTGTTTTTGATCTGGAAAACTCGGAAGCAGCATATAAGCAGGCTGAAACCGCTTTAAAGAAAGATAAAGAAGTATTATATGCATTAATCAATGCCACCAGAGAAACACTGGTTCTGATTGACGCTGAAGGCATAATTCATGTGGCCAATGATACATTGGCTCAAAGAATAGGCAAAAGTGTCCGTGAACTTATAGGTACCTGCCTGTATGATTATTTCCCCCCTGATATTGCAAAACATCGAAAAGAACAATGCGATAAAGTGTTTATTACAGGCAAACCGGTAAGTTCTGAGGATTTCCGGGCAGGCAGGCTTTATTTGATGCACGTTTTCCCTGTCTTTAATGACAATGGAGGGGTGTCAAAAGTATCCATTTTTGCCACGGACATTACTGAGCGCATGATAGCTGAAGAATTATTAAAAGACGAAAAGGAAAGGTTTTCTAAAATACTTGAGAACGACCCCTGCAGCATCGCAGTTATCGGCAGGGATGGGACATACCGGTACGTCAACCCTGAATTTACCCGGATAACAGGATATACGCTTATTGATATCCCTACCGGAAGAGATTGGTTTGAAAAGGCATATCCGGATCCGGAATACCGAAAAAAGGTATATAAAGTATGGAAAGGCGATGTAATTAATGATGTGGGAAAAGGCGCTGATTCTGAATTCAAAATAACCTGCAAGAATGGCGGGCAAAAGGATATCGAATTCAGAACAACCTATTTGAAAGACTTCAGCGTTACTGTAATGAACGATATCACTGCCCGTAGACAAGCCGAGAGCCTTCTCAAAGAATCGGAAGAACGCTACCGTATCATCACAGAAAAATCAACGGTTGGTGTTTATCTAATCCAGGGCAATAAATTCCAGTATGTCAACGATGCTTTTGCACAGATTCACGGATATGATCCCGATGAAATAATTGACAGATTCGGCCCGTTAGACTTCATCCTCCCTGAAGACATCCCTCTAATCAAGGAAGGCGCCAAAAAACAGTTGGATGGTCATATTAAGGGGGCCCATTTTGAGTTCAAGATAAAACGGAAGGACGGTTCAATACGTCATGTTGAGATCTTTATAGCCCGCTTAATGCATAAAGGGGCGCCGGCAATTTCAGGAACATTAGTGGATATTACAGAGCGCAAAGAGGCAGAAAAACGGTTGGCTGAAGAAAGAATGAGATTTCTGAAACTGTCGGAGAATGCACCTTTCGGTATGGTTATGATTGATATTAAGGGTAATTTTACTTATATCAATCCCAAGTTTAAAGAACTATTCGGTTATGATATAAATGATGTACCTGACGGAAAGACATGGTTTAGAAAGGCGTATCCCAATCCTGATTACAGACATAAGGCAATCTCTGCGTGGATGAATGATTTAAAAGAGACAAAGACAGGCGAATCAAGACCGGAGATTTTTAATGTTATTTGTAAGAATGGAACGGAAAAGATAGTAAATTTTATCCCCGTGCTGTTAGGTACAGGCGATACTTTAATGAGTTGCGAAGATATCACAGAACGAAAGAGGCTTGAAGAACAACTCCACACAATGTCAATTGTTGACGAACTTACAGGTTTATATAATAGACGGGGATTTTTTACCCTTTCTCAGCAACAGTTTAAATTAGCAGAGAGGAGCAGGAAAGGCATGGCGCTGTTTTTTATCGACCTCGACCGTATGAAGTGGATTAATGATACGCTGGGTCACCATGACGGTGACAGGGCGCTTATTGAAATTGCGGATGTTCTCAGAAAAACGTTCAGGGAAACAGACATTATCGGACGTATCGGGGGGGATGAATTTGCGATCCTTGCGATGGATATACAGGCAGATATTAAACCGGAAATCTTTCTCACACGTCTCCAACATCATATTGACGCGTTTAACAGGCTTAAACACAGAAGTTACAAGCTCTCCTTGAGTGTAGGCATAGCGCATTACAATCATGAGAAACCCTGTTCTCTTGATGAACTTATATCAAGGGCAGACATATCGATGTATGAGGAAAAAAAGAATAAACAACGTTAAGGGCTGGACAATAACCCTTAACGTTGATGATTTCCAATAAATAATCATGAAAATCACAAAAAGAACAGAAAAAATAGTCCCTTTTTATGTTATGGAGTTGCTTGAAAAGGCAAAGGCCATGGAATCGCGGGGTGAAAACATCGCGCACATGGAAGTGGGTGAGCCTGATTTTGCCACTCCACAGGCAATAAAGGAAAAGGCCATAGAATCAGTAAGAGAAAGCCGGACCTTCTATACCCACAGCCTTGGAATACCTGAACTGAGAAATAAAATAGCGGAACATTATAGTAAAAATGAAAACATAAACGTTTCTCCGGAAAGGATTGTAATTACCAGCGGAGCATCAGGGGCTTTTTTACTGCTGTCGGCCATACTCCTTGATAGAGGGAAACCTCTCGGCGTTTCTGATCCGGGTTACCCGTGCTACAGAAACTTTGCCCTGCTCGTCGATTCGCCGCTAATCTCGATACCTGTAAACGAAGAAACGGCATTCGAAGTCACGGTGGATCATCTTCGACGTTTAAAAAGACTTCCCCATGTCCTTATCGTGTCTACGCCATCAAATCCGACGGGCATTGTTTATCGTGAAGAAACCATGTATGAACTTTCCGGGTTTCTTTCCGGGAAGGGCAAAGTCATTGTTGCAGATGAACTATACAAAGGACTTATTTATGGAAAAGAGTCAAGGACAGCACTTGCCCTTTCGGAAGATATCTTGGTTATTAACGGATTCTCAAAGACCCACGCCATGACAGGGTGGAGGCTCGGGTGGATGGTTGTGCCGCAGTCCCTCATAAGACCCATACAGAAAGTCGCCCAGAACGTTTTTATATCCCCTCCGACCATATCACAATATGCCGCACTGTGTGCATTTGATGTGGCTGATGATCTGGAAAAGATGAGGAAAGCCTATGAGGCCAGGAGAGACTTTTTGCTTCCGAGGCTTAAAAAAATGGGTTTCCATATACCGGTGGACCCGGAAGGCGCCTTTTATATCTATGCGGGTATTGACAAATGGGGACTTGACAGCATGGAATTTGTTGAAAGGGCGTTGAATGAAGCAAAAGTCGCCCTCACACCCGGATATGATTTCGGTTTTTACAAGGCAGGTTCACATATTCGTTTCTCTTATGCAAACAACATGGAAATGTTGAAGGAAGGCTGCGAACGTTTAGAAGCCTGGCTGCAAACACTGTAATTCCAATTCCAAATCAAAGCGCTATCATCGTTGTCTTCGTCATCGGCTCCTCTATTTCTGGGGCTCACGTCGCCCCCTCCACCAGCAAAGCTGTCGGAGCCTCCCCTTCTCGCTCACTTTGTGAGCTAAATAATATGCTTGCCTCTCGACGTTTTGCTTAGGACAACCCGACACCGATACTTATCCTAATGGAAAATTGGGTTTAAAGAACAGATTGCCTTGCCCTCCGCCTTTTAATGAGCGTGACAATAAAGATTACGATTGCCAGGACTATTGACCCGCCAAGCACGGCAATACAACTGAAAATAGTTGTCATAATCTTTTCCTGAAAACCCTTCCCGATGGCAAATACTACTTCCTGACCGGTTTTCCCTTCAGAATACCATGCAGCAATCTCGTAAGCCCCCGGCTGTGTTATGGTAAATTCCAGCACCGCAATCCCTGACTTCCCGAATGAATAGGAATAGCTCATCGAGGGGCTTGCAAGCGCAACCGGTTGTCCGGTAGCTTTGGACAAAACGTTGCATCTCATTTGTGGTATCTTCTGGCCTGTCTGATACACCTTATCCCCTATTAAACTCTGATATTCATAAAAAATGATATATTTACCCTTTACTGTCAGGTTCATATCATATTTGCCCGGAACAACTATCCGCGCAAGCGATTTATCGAGGCCGCTCAGACTGTTGAGAAGAAGCAATACAAACGATGCAATGCCAACCACGAGTATAAGCGCGGACAGGGCGTAAAACCAGCGACTCGGGCCGTGTTTTTGACCAATATTTCCATAAGGCGGCGCCTGTGAAATTACTGGCTCATTTGGGGTGCTTATTGCAGAGCTTTCCTGCATGGCAATCTCAACAGGCTGCCCACAATTCGAACAAAACTTTGTGCCTGATTTTACTTCAGATTTACAATATGGACATTGCATATTATGCCTCGCTTTCTTTTTTTAGAGCCATCAGTACATGGCTTTGCTTTTCATTAAAACGGTTTTAAATCTCCAGCCATTGTTATTTATTACATTTTCAACGATTGAACGGGTTTTTCCATAATCCCAGGTATAGTCAATAATCTTACCACCAGGACCGTACCGTACCTCTTTGACTTTGCCAAAGAGGGTTTTGCCGCTTGTAAAACTCCCGGTTTTAAATCCCCCGTCAATATCCATCCCTGAACCGGTTTCTTTGATCATCTCCCAAAATACTGCTGTATGTTCAGCTTCTTTTACCAGCAAACATGCCGCATATTCTACTTTCTTTTTGCCCACGCCCCAGTTTGCATCTGCCAACACACTCTTTATTTCCAGATCTGTTTTGTCGCTCCTGCTAACGGACAATCCAGGATATTTTGATAACTCCTGCTCCACTGCGCTCAGTACAGGTTCTTTTGAGCTTGCAGCGGTGTCGACAACACCGGCAGTTTCGGGTCTGGTCGGACGATCTTCATCAACATTCAATTTTGTTCCGCATTGTCCGCAAAAATGATCTTCCAGTCCTACTCTGTTTCCGCAATTACTGCAAAACTATAGGGAGTTTGAACCATTCTCCTTTCAATGCCTTAATCATCAGAACAATCCAGAGCAGTAAACCCGTCAACAATAGCAGAACTGATATTAACCACCCTAAGTATGGGATTGCCCCCAGAAACATTGATGCAACAGTAATAAATGAAAAAGTTACCAGTGATTGCATCGCGTGAAAACGAACGAATCTGTTGCTTTTCTCCAGGATCAGAAAAGCAATGCCGGTAATCCATCCCAGCAGATAACAGAGTAAACCTTCAATGTTTTCATCGATTCCAAGTGATGTTTTAGACTTACAATCTTCTTCCATGACATGCCCTATCTATAAACAGTTCAAAAAGCTTAAACGGTTCAGTTGGGGTCTTCCCTTCTCACGTTGCCCCATTCACAGACATACGCCTGAAAACAAGGGTATTAAAACACACTTCAGTTGTCAATATAAATGTAGTAAACTTTGGAATGGAATCAAAAACATTGAAATGGTTTTTTATTATAGTGATTCTCTGTACCGCCCTTTTGTGTCCTGGGTTTGCTCTGCCGGTGGAGGGGGCTACCCCCACTACGGGAGAACAGGCGCAAGCCGATGCACAAGACATCAAAGAGATAGATAGCTTACAAAGCTTCGCATCAGATAGAGAAGAATTTATATGGAAGGGCTGGGCCTTTAACCTTGGGAAGGATGTTACTGAAATTATTGCCAACCTCGGAAAACCTGGCAGAATTACAACAAAGAGGATCAGAAACCGCCACGATCCAAAGCAGACAGACATAATTTCCAACCTCTTTTACGATGGACTGGAGGTTGCAACGTATCAGGCGGGCTACGATAAAAAAGAGTTTATTATATTGGTAGCCATTAAGAACAGTAGATACAAAGCAAAATTTGATATCGTTATCGGCAGTAAAAAAGATAATATAATAAGCATACTGGGAAAGCCTTCAAAGCAGAAGAAAAATATCCTCACATATGAGGATAAAAGCGGTTATGCTGATGTAAATTTTTATTTCAGAAACAATATGGTATATAAAATTGAATGGCTCGTCTTTCCTGATTGATACATGGATCTTTTAAAAAAAAGGAGCAAAAATAATGCATAATCAAATAAAAATAATCATACCGGTTTTTTTATTGTTTTTGTTCTTCAATCTGCAAGCCATTATTGGCAGCGATATCGAATCGCCAGGCACATGCTATGCTCAGGCTACAGGCACTTCCACAAACGCTTTTGATCAAAAGAACAATCTGGAGATGGCGAAAAAACTCCGCGCGCAAGGGACGGACCTGCAAAAGAAGGGGCAACTTGCCGACGCTATCGACAAATACGAACTGAGCCAGAGCTATTACCCTGATGCAACACTTGCCGGTCATATTAAGACACTTCGCAATGCCCTTGCAAAGCAGTATATGGAGGCAGCAAAAAAGCTCCGGGAAGAAGGCGCCGTGCTTCAACAACAGGGCAAGATAGAGGCTGCAATAGAAAAATATATGCTGGCCCAAAAATATTATCCGGATGCTAAATTGGCAGAGCATATATCGGGGTTGCAGAAAGCTTATAGTAAACCGAAATTTGAACTTGGCGGGAAGCCTGAAGGATTTAAGGAGGAACTGGTTGCGATTGAACGATTAAAAAAAGACCCAAGCAGGGCTAACATAGACGCCCTTGCCGAGTTGCGTTATCAGTATGCCCTTACCCTCACCCAGGTTGCGGCTAAGAAAAACAATGAAGATGCATATAAACTTGCATTTCAGTATGCTCAGTCGGCGACTGAACTCTCCCCGGATAACGCCGATTATTGGTCTGTTTTGGGACAACTCTACGATACTATGGGGGATGATGCGATTGCAGAAATAATGGCTGAAGATGCCCTGCAAAGGGCTGTGGCGATCAATCCGAATGACGTGAGGAAACGATTACTTCTTGGACAATTCTTTTTTCGACACGAAAACTATACAAATGCTCTCAAGCAGTTTGAAACAGCACTGAAGATAGATCCGAAATTTCTTTCATCTCCATTAATTGCGACTATGTGCTCATCTTATATTCTAAGCGCAGGGCCTGCGAGGGGTCTCAATTTTTTCAGAGAGATTCTTCCGACGCAAGCTAATCCGGACAGCGTCAGATTGGCCATTGCCATACTCCTTCATGAACAAAAAAACACTGTTCAGGCGAGGGAGGAACTCAATAAGATTGTAAATAGAAAAGAGGCCTCTTCAGAAAATCGTGAGTATGCCTTAATGCTACTGGAAGATTGGAAAAAGGAGGGGGTGAAACCATGAAGAGCATCCTCCGATCCATTTTATTTTGCTTCCTTGTAGCTTTTTTTACAATCGGAGCAGATTATTCCCCATCCGGCTACAATGTCTTGATAGATCGTGAAAACCTTTATCAACCATATGCTGAACTGAAGCCGAAGATTTTTGAGTTAGAAGGTGCATTAAACCCTGACGGCACAATCAATAAAAACGCTGAAGGCTACCAAAGGGCAGTGGAAAAACTGAAACCTGTTTATGAATCAATGATGAAAACAGGACAGGCAGGTGAGGAAAAACGAAAGGTTATTTTGGATTATTTGTATAATAAAGCGAAGATAGAGAAAAAAAACGAACCCGAATTATCAGGAACAGATCCGTCTGAGCGCAAAGGTATCTTTTCAGACCGTGAGAGCACAGCAAAATCTGCTTCAGACTATGAAAAAATTGCAAAACAATACGAGGCATACGCAAAAGATAATGGATTTACCTTTCAACGTGAGGGTGACTATATAAACATCAAAGAACTCGATGTCCCGCTTCATCGACCGGCAGGGCCTCAGGATCCAATTGGCAGCAGCGCCCATGATGCAAGAGTAGACGCGCAGACAAGCGGGACGGAAACAGCAGGATCTGCTTATGGACAGAAAAAATATCAGGGCGTGGGAGGGGAGTTTGCGGATCAGGACGTGAAAGGAAAGGCCCTCGACAGTATCAAAAAGATTCAGGAACCCTTAAATAAAACTGCAGAAACATCATGGCAGCAATACGAGCAACAAATGAAAATCGCCAAGGAGGCAAACAGGATAAATCAAGCCGCAGGGCGACCGGAAGATGAGCTACTTAAGGCCGTTAAGGAAGGAAAGATGGACCCTGATTTGATGCCGGAGCTGAAAGAAACGGTAAAAGAAAGGGCGCTAAAGCAGACTAAGGAAGCCTGGCCCGAAATAGAGAAAAAAAATGCCAAAAATATAGAAGAGCAGACAAAGAAGATTACTGATCCGGAAACACCTCCTGCAGAAAAACAAAGGCTGAAGGCCGAGTTGAATGATGCCATTCGACGGCAGCAGAAAACAACGCAAACAATAATGAATAGTGACGAAGGGGCTGCGTTTAAGTCAGTGACAGGCAAAACACCGGAAACCTCGATAAATGAATTGAAAACAACAGTTTCTACGACAGTAACATCGAAGATTAAATCCGCGGCTTCGACCTTTAACCCTTTTGAGCCGGTAATAGGCTATGTAAAAACACCGACAAGCGCAACAGCAGGTGCAGGTGCGGCCCTGGCCGTCCTTTTTCTCTATGAAACATGGAGAGAAAAGAAGAAAGAACAGCAGCCCTGGGAGAGTGAACCGGAGGTGGCAGCAAAGGCTCTCTGGGAGGCAACAGGCATACCGGGAGCTATAAGTATTGGGGATAACGCAGCCCAGAAAGCACTCAAAGAGTACCGGGACTGCGTGAATGCCGGCAGAAAAGACTGTTCCAAGATGACGACCGTACTCAAAGCAAACGTCTATGCCGTCAAAGATGCCGGCATTGCCATTGTAACGGGCATTGCTAACATACCCAATTTTGTCATCAATACCCCGCTTCGCTGGGATGCCGATAGCGCTGAGGAAACAGCAAAGGAAATGGAAAAACGCGTTGAACAATACCGTCCCATAGGGGCTTTAAGAAAGCTTGCGTTGGAACTCTCAGGGCTGGCGAATGAAGCAGATACCCAATTGAGATCCTTTGTCCCTCTCGACGAGCAGGCATGGAACCTGCAAAAACAGGTGATCTCTATAAGCAGCAGTCAACTGCAATTGGACGGATCTATTAAAAGGCTGAAAAATCTGTGCGTATCAGCGAAAGAGATGAATAAAAAAACCGCAACTGTGAAAAATCCTGCTGAAATATACGCGAATCTTACAAAACGGCTTGCTGTGGTGAAGCAATACGCCCAACAAACATGCAGCGCTTCAAATCAAGCGATAAAGACTTTCAATGAAGGCAAAATTGACGAAAAAGGCCTCGAATCATACAAGGCCAATATAAAATCAACATACCTCGATCAAGCCGAGACGCAGTACGCCTATGCCCAACAGGAAATGACGGCGCTGAAAGGTGCTGTCGGTGAAAAGACCGATCTTGCATCTCAGGCCGTGAACGCACAGAAGGAATTTAAGGAATACATGGATTTCATACAGGCTGTATCCAAGAACGCCGCCAAACTGAACGATGATTACGTGAAAAAGATCATTCAACTTAACGCTACCGTCACAGATTTTAACAATGCTTTGGGCAGATTTCATACAGGCGTGAAATATTTTTATAACGAGAAAGACGTTAAGGAACAGCAGGAAATTTTAGAGATTGCCCGCCAGGTTGATGCGCTGAAAATTGATACCAAAAGCGCCGTGGAACACGAGGGCAAGATCAAAGACTTTTACCGTTTTACCATTGATGTTACAAAACTTGCGCAAATAAAACCCGAATCCTGTCCGGAGATGGATCAACTTGTTTTACCGCCTCAGGGCGCTGATCCTTTAGCCCCGGCATTTGAGGAGGCCGGGAAAATGATCGCTGAAGGGCGCAATTGTTATGCCAATTTAAAAGGCACTGCACAGGTTAAGACCGAAGTTTCAATCAGGGTATCGCCTGCAAGCGCCGAGATATTTGTTGGCGATATGATGACTTTTATTGCATCGCTTACTCCGGAAACAAAAGACACGCAGAATTATTTCAGATGGACGGTGAACAATCAGGAATCAGGCAACAAGGGCAGTTCTCAGTCCTTAAAGATCGGACGCCAAGGCAGCCACACAGTCAGGGTGGAGGCGTTCAGAACTACGGGCAGCACAGGACAGAAAATAGGCGAGGCAACATATTCGCTCATTGCAAAAGAAAAAGAACAGGTAAAGGTATCAATCTATATCTCCGGGCCGGGTCAAATAAAGATGGGCCAATCAGGCACATACACGGGGATGATCTCCGAGACGAATGTTCCCGAATCTTCATTATATTTCAAATGGACAATCGATGAGAAGGAAGCCGGCAGCGGAAAGACTATCTCGTTCAATGGAAACACTCCCGGTGTACATGCAATCGGGGCAGAACTATGGATGAGGGGAAATCCGGACACGAGGGTTACACAGGCAGGGTACGCGGTAGTCGTGGAAGGTCAGCCTGCGCCTCCAAAGGATAAAGACAGTACAATAAAGAAAAATCAGTACGAAGAGTGCATAAGCAGTGAAAAGAAGTATTACGAAAACGCGGTGAATTGGTTTCCCAAGATCAGGAACAAGGATTCTTATCCACACTATAGCTGTCAGCCCATGGGTGCAACTCAGGAATATCCCCCCAAGCAGTGTTGTGATGCATACTATACAACCCGAAATCAACCGGGCACGTGGAACGAAGCTTGGCTTGTATTGCAGGAATGCGGATGGAAAGAGGAAACAAAAAAGAGAAAAGAGGCCTTTGATAAAAAAGTGGAGGCATGCCGTAAAAAATATCCTGATGCAAAGCCGTAATAAACATGAAAAGTGAGAATGCAATTCATTCATAAACATATGAGGTAATTAAAATGGTAAAACCCAAACACTGCAACATCTTGCATATAATCCTCTGTTTCATAATGATATCCGCCGGCATAGCTACCGGACTCTATGCCCAAACCGGCCCTGCCGGGGCGGCAAAGGATGACCGCGACCCCATACAGGTAAAACTTCTCGGCTCCCCGAGATTTGTAAATGCGCCAAAAGATGTTGCCATCGCCAGGATGCTTCTTAGTGTCAAAAACGGCAGTCTCAGCCCCGAAGGTTTTTTCAAGGGACTCGGTAACACTGGCGGCAATATGAAAGATGTTATACGGGTAAAGACAAGCCTTAATAATGAAGGCCTTGGAAGCGAGTTTCTGGGTGAACATTACGGCGAAGGCGGCACCCGTGTTGAGGAAAAGCTTTTAAGCTGGCGGCGGGCTCAGACCGAAGCAGCCATAAAAGATGTAATTAAAGGCAGAAGCAGCAACTCCAGCGTTTTCGTTGCATATGTGGGGAGTTGGGTGGGCCAGCCTTCAACAGCGTTAAAATTCGAAGGCGATATTGATTTCAGTTTCGTATCCAGGGACACAAACATTATTTCTGCGCTTAAGAGTGCCTTTGAGGCAAAGCTTATGGAGCGCACAGGACTTTCCTCCCAGGCAATAGATTCGGTCTGCACAGCCCACGGCAAGGCCGGGCTTGAGGTCTACATCGGGCAGCACGGGGCGGAATTCGCCTTGTCTCAGATGAAGATAGTGGATGAAATTTTGTTTTCCGAAGAAGGATTGAGGCGTCTTTCCGAAGACTCAGCAGCAGGCACTGTGCGGGGCGCACTCGGAGAAGCAATTGACCGGGTTGTCAGGGAGTCCGAATTTCAGACATCAGATCCTCGCATAGCCTCTTCTAAATACAATGCAGAGCCGGGTCTTTCTATGGAAAATCTGCGCCACTTTTATTCCGATATCGTGAAAGAAGGGATCTACAGCCCTGTTGATACGGTTATTAAGGCTGCTAAATATGTTGACCGTAGCAATAACGCACTAATGAAATATCTGGGCATAGGTTCTTCCGATCCCGGCTTGAGCGCTTTAAGCGGAGAGCTTGACAAGCTGAAAAAAGAGTCAAAAGTAAAACAGATGGATCAAAAGATCAGGGCTTATTTCCAGGAGAAATACGGGGCTATGCCTTTTTCACGGTTTGAGATCACTACGTCCAATACAGGCGGTCCATGGCTTGTCACAAGGCCGAACAAGGAGATTATAAACAGGTTTAATGAAGACTGTGTCAGCGCAATGTGGAAGAATGTGGAAACAGGGTACGGCAAAAGGATTGACGACATCAAAAAACAGCTTGATCGTTTAAGCGAACTTGAAGGCAATGAATCCACAAAAGAGCAGGCGAAACAGTTGGAGGATAAACTAAGTAAAGAGATTGACGACCTTGAAAAGATGGCAGATACGGAGATGGGCGTATTACGGGACGCCGGGCTGACGCATGAAGGCGTTGCAAAGCTTCACGAAGATTTCAAGTCACTTGCAGGCGAATTCAGACAGGGGAGAGGAAAGGCCACCCCTGACATGCTAAAGGACAAACAATACCTGAAGGCACAGTTCGAGGCAAAGACAAAATTAGGCCGTATGCTCGGCATTGCATATCTGATGAACAAGATCGAGAAGGGATTGGACTTGGGCGATAAGGGTATAAGCTCGATAAATTTTTATCTCGACATCCTTGACGACAAACTGCTCGGTGAACTCAGGGGCGATAACCCTGATTTCGACAGGTTTGTGACCGAATACAAGGAGACAAAAACTCTTAAAGACTCCCGGTCAAAATCCTCTGCCCTGAAGGGTTTGAAAGGCACTGTTGCGAACGGAATACAGCAGGTTAACCGTAAATGCAACGAGGCCATACAATCTACTGCAGTGGGGCGCGGAGCAGTAAAGGGTTTAATCGCCATCGGACTGATTGAGGAAGGAGCAGCCTATCGCGATGCATATTTGAAGGGCGGCTGGGGCGAACTGGCTACCGAATTCTTCCGCAGGCGCGTGCCCTTTGGTTCTTCCGTAGAACAGGCAATTATGGGGAATTACCTCGAAGCAGGATGGGAAGTTGTCACTACCCTCGTTCCACCCTTAGGTCTTGCGCAGGCTGCATACGGGATAGGCAGGTATGTGCTGATTGATATGCCCGTCACTTTTTACTGGACCGAGCAGCTTAACGTCTTTGTTGACACCCTCTATGCCACAGCTACATTCAAGCTCATAGGTGTTGAATCATACGAATCTGCAAAGATCGGTACGTGGCGTCTCATTTCTGCTAAATATTCAGGCGGTGTGCTGAATGTTGAACAGTTTTCAAGATATAAAAAAGAACAGGTCGAGGCAATGCGGCAGCAGTTAAAAAAAGGTCTTTCACAGCGGGACATGTCTTTAAAGGCGTATTACACTTTGACCGACAGGGCCTTTATAAATGAAATGCTGAAGAAAAACATAGCAGCAACCGACCCGGCGCTCAACCTCATCCAGCAGATGATGAGCAACGAGTATGTGGGGTCAAGGCTCCTGCAGCATTACGGAGACATCTACACAATGCGCTGGGAGGAGGCAAAGCTCAACTTCGTACTGAACATGATTCATCAGCTCGAGGATAGAAAAGCTATTGACGATGCCCTGCTGAGGGGGATGCTGCCCGAACTGTTCGCTGAATTGAACAAGATTGCCAAAGAGCTGAAGATCGATGCAGCACTGGAAAAAGAAATGGACAAGGAGCTTGATACGAACAACCTTAAGTCCGTATTCAGGTGGCTCTGGAATGTAAAGCGCGATTTGTTAAGTGAAGGACAGATGGAGAGCGATTATACAAAGGCCGGCGAAATTGTGAAAAAATACCTTGACGCCTACAAGATCGTCTATGAAGCACGGCAGGAATCCGAGGCAATCTTTGCCGCAGGCAGCCCTGCCGAACATGGGGTAAGGATACTGACCGGGTCGGATTTTCTTATTGCAAAACCCGAAGGGGACAAGAGAACTGCGCTTCAATATTATCAGTTTGTAATAAATACAAAGAATTCTGTTGAGAAACAGCTTCTCGAAATCAAGACGACCTGTATCCCGGAGGCAAAACTCGACAGCGAATACGATAAGAAAACTCTCGGGTACGTAGTCCAGAATAGTGTGTGGCAGGGTCTATGGAGTGCGCTTTTTCAAAAGGACCATACCCTGTATGGTTCGGCTCCTAAATGGGCAAAGGAGCATAATGTACAGAGCACTGCCGCAATTAAGGGCTTCAGAGAGTATTATTCGAAAAACTGCGTATTAATCAGCATTGAAGGCAATCCTGCGCCGCCATATGCACTCGGACAGGATGTAAAGTTAAAGGCAATCGTGAAATTCACTGTGCCGCCGAAAGAGCCGCCTGTTCTGCGTTATGTATGGAGCGACATGAAGGGCTCGCTTCGCTTTGCCGAGCAGTCCGATACACTTAAAATCAATACATCGGTTGCCGGAACATTCGGTGTAAAAATAGAAGTTCAGAAAGCGGAAGCTGGCAAGTGGGAAAAGTTCGGCGAAGCGACGTATACATTTACCATTCAGAAGGCATCAGTAAGAATATCCGCGGATGACAAAGCCGTTGTGGGTCAGATTGTAGAATACAAAGCAGCCGTTGACATAGACCTCTCCCTCAAACCCTCTCTCAAGTATGCATGGAGCTACGAAGGACAGTCAAATATCTTCAGCAATGCCGAAGGATTTAAATGGTCTCTGGTAAAACCAGAAACAATCAATGTTAAGCTCGTTGTTTATCAGGTAATAGAGGGAAAATCCATGCTGGTAGGCGATGCCAAGCATCAGATGGTCGTAGAAAACCCAACGGTTTCCATGTACATTGACGGACCGAAAAGGACCATGATCGGGCAGGATATAACACTCACAGCAACAATAAGATCCATAGACAAAAAGGCACAGTTTGCTTATATGTGGTATCAGAACGGTCAACAACTTGGCAGCAAAGGCAACACCCAGACTATCCAGGCGCCAAGACAAGGCAGTTACACCATTAAGACTGAAGCATATCAGGCAATTATGGGAAAGTGGCAGAAGGTCGGAGAAGCAACTTATCCCCTTGAGGTCCAGGCGGCGTATGGATACATATATATCAGCACAGCCAAAGACAAAATAAAAGTAGGTGAATCGACAACATTAAACGGTATGGTTTCCGAGACGAATGTTATGAACCAGGGGCTGTTCACGTTTAAATGGATTGTAAACGGACAGGCCAGGGGCGCAGGCAGTTCATTCAACTTTGCAGGGAGTTCGCCGGGAAGATATGAGGTGTTCCTGGAACTCTGGATGATGGAACAATCGCAACAGGTACGGCTTGCGCAGACAAGCCGCTTCGTTACGGTAGAAGATGCTTCAAAAAAACCGGGCAGCGATACAACCAAAAAACCTGATGTGCCCAAGCCGCCTCCAAAAAAATACGAGCAGCTCACAGACAAGGAAAGACAGAATGTACTTGACTGTCTATGCCAGTGCAACAGCACTGCAGTTCCCGGCGCTGTTTCCACTTATTATGATCCTAAACCAAGTAACAGCTCCCCGCACTGTGCTAAAACATCCAACGGCCCATGCATCAACCAGGGATTCGGATGCTGGAGGCATTTCCCCATAAACACCGGGGATTGTTCAAAGAAGTGTTATGGAAAGTATAATGTGGAATCGGTCCCTGATGCAGCAGTAAATCTGGGTAAAGGAACGGATACGAAGAAATAGATTGCCACGGGCAAGCCCGTTGACAGGGCATAGGAAAAAGCATAAATTACAACCGGGCTTGTTTGCGCCATATTGTGGCATTTAACGGAGGAATATAGATGAGTATAATGGATGACATAAAACGTCTCGGCATAAAGCTTGAGACATCCGAAAAGGATGAGATCAAAAATATTATTGAGCATATCACAAGAGAGAAAGAAGATGAATTTGTAAGGGACGCACTCATCGAGGGGGCAATAGGGGAATTCATCAATGAGACCCGCCCCGATGTAATGGAGGCTCTTATTGCTGAAAAGGACAGGCAGAACAAAGAATGGATAAGGATGAGTCAGAGGAAGTTCGATGAAAAAGGGAACAGGATCTGTGATGAGCAACACTGTTCTTCAATAATTGAAGTGGCCCAATGCAACTACTGCGGAAAGTATATATGCAAGGAACACAACTTCTTAGAAGGTTCTAAGTGTTGTTATGGATGTTGGGTTTTCAATTTCGGAGAAAAGAAGCAATAGACTTCAGGAGTGGATTGGTCTTGTTGCCGGGGCTGCCGGTATGGTGTATTTTGTGAACGGTTTTTTTGCAATTTTCTGATATTGTTATTTTAAGTCATTTATAATGCCATTTCTTTGAATAGATGCTATTCCACCAGTATCAATCCGTATATATCCCTGTCCTGTGAATGGTCTTTTACCACTTTGATGGGAAGCCCATTTTGCTTCGCTGTCCTGAATACATCGATCCCGCATGACTCCATGGAAGGTCTTGCCTTGTCGGAATGGAGACAGGCGCCGGAAACATTGCATTCTTTGCATCTCGTGCAGGGGCCGCTGCCGATTGCCCACGTCTTGTAATAACCATCAAGAAAAATGGTTCTTTCCAGATCCACTATGATTTCATTGAATTCGTCGATATATTTATACCCCTTCCGTATATGGCGGTGCAGAAGGATTCCGCATCGGTAAGAATCAAGTATCTTTCGCATTTCTTCCGGTGTGGGTGTACGGGGAGGGCAGCAGAGGCTTTTGCCGTACATAAAACAGCCGAACTGGCACCGCATCCTTACCCAGGGCTCGGTAAAGACTTTTGATGTCTCAACGACAACCGCATGGTTCACTTCTTTTTTCAGTGCAGCTTCAAGATAAGGCTTTAACATTTCCATAAAACACCACCTTTCGTTTTATTGAGTGTTTTTCAATACAGTTCCTTCGTCTCCGGAAGAACTTTTCCTGCGGGGCACAAGGGGTCACCCATCATAGCCTTTACCTGCCTGTGCCTTGGATTAGGCAGACAGACCTCTCCCCTCACGCTTTCCTATACCTTCGGCGATAAGAGCGAGAACAAGTGTATTCAGGCTCACTCCTTCCTGTTTTGCCCGTTTCACAAGTTTTGCATGAAGTGTCAATGGAATCCGTTGAACAAACTTACCGGAAACTTTTGGCATTATTTCCTCTTCAGGTCTCCAGCGGGGTTCAGGAACCGGCCTGCCCATGTCTACCTGAGCGGCAATCCAGCATTCAAAGGCATCTTTCCCTTCAATAATGGCTTCTTCAAGTGTCTCACCGTCGGCCATACACCCAGGCAAATCGGGAAATGTAATAAGATAACCGCCACCTTCATCTTCATCAAGAGGCCGGATAATATGGGCATATGCCTCAAACGGCCAGGGTGATTTTACGGAAGGTATAGTTTTAATACTCATGTTGTGCCTCCTTTACAGCATTTATAAGTGTTACAAGTTGCTTGATATATGCCGGTTTTATCGGCTTGTTAGCCGGTATGCTTATATGTTCATTAATGCCGGGATATGACAGGGTATGGTGACTGCCTCACTTATTTCTGATCTCAATCCCATATCGTTCCGCTATGGCAATCACGTCCTCAATCCGCCAATCCCTCGGGTTGTTCCTCATTTTTTCAAGGGTCTTTTCTGCCGTGCTCATAAATATGATAGTATTGTATATGATACTATGTGTCAAGAAAAATATGTTTATTTTTTGATGAGGCTTCCTGACTTTCTAATGGCATAGCCGGAATACTTTTTCCGGCGACGATGGAACTTAAAAGGCTTCCAGCCACTTAATGGAAAGTTGAGATGTCTTTCTATAATATCAGCACGTCAGATATTTTTTAGAAGTGATATCGTGCGGAACAAGGAGGCACAAGCCTTTCCTGAGATTTCAATGATGGTGTTCAATGTGAACACCACTGCCTCCGATAGAGTATCAGGTTTCCGTATTGGCAAAAGAGAGAAGAAATTATGTCCCGATTTCCTTTAACATTTTCATTTCTTTTCGTAATATTGTATTTATTACCTTATCAAGCCCAATATTTCTTTTTAAAGCCTTCTTGCTGAAAAATTCCTTAACTTCTTTATCTAAATATATCGGAATTTCTAATTCTTCTATCGGTCTATAAAATTTTCCCTGTTCTGCTTTTGAAAAATCATAGTTTTTTTTCATTGCCTGTTTAATCCCATGTAAATTTCATTAATTACCTTATGATAAGAGTAACATATCTCTTTTTATGAAACAAGGGAGTGATAATATAGCGCCAATAAACAGTCCCTGCGATATATTTTTAAGCTGCTTCTTATCGATTACATATCATCGGGTTTGAGAGCTGTTCTTTTTGCAATCCGGGTTAACATTTTTGGGCCAATCTCTTCACCGTCGTGAAAAGCAAAAACGTAATCAGGCCAACCGGGGCGGTGAAGAATTTTATGAGAACCGGACTGTCTTTTTATAGACCATCCTGTCTTTAACAAAGCGTTTAAAACCTTTTTAGCGCTCGTGCTTGACCATTCACTCATGCTGCGGCAAAAGTAATGTTTAGATCAGTGAGGTATTGTTCGCCATGCTCCAAGCGTTCGGCAATTACTCGGAGGGCAAGAGCTTGAGCCTTCGCCATGGCCTCTTCAGGATTCCTTCCGTATGCCATAGCACCCGGTAAATCAGTTACTTCTGCTATCCAGCGACCATCTTCCTCTTGTTCTATTTCAACAGAAAATCTCATAACGCCTCCTGCAATTATTATTAACAATTATTGTATGATTTACAACAGTTATATTTTTTATTGCCTATCTGATTCAACAATTTTTATTTCTTCTTCCGTCAGCCCGTACAACTCATACATAAGCCGGTCTATCTGCCGGTCGGTGGCGTCTATTTGACGTTGGATGGCGGTTTTGTCATGCGGTGTCATTGCCCCGGCAAGTTGCTTGTGGAGGGCAAGCATCTGCTCTACGAGGGAGACCATGCTGGAGTGGAGGGTAGAATCGGTAGAATCTGCAAAATTGATGGTACGTATAGGCAAAGGCACCATGTACTGACGTTTCCACCGGTAAAAACCTCCCCTGATTTCAGAACTTATTTTAGAAAATAAAAACGTCCAGAGCGTTGAGTTGAGTATACCTAAAAGGTATTTATCCTCAGTTCCGAGAATATAGGTTGTTGTATCGGAATAACTGTTGTAATCATCAATAATAAATTGACCTTTTATGGCTATTTCAGCATAAATTATTTTAGGTTTTTCGAACTCTTTATAATAATCACATGCTCGCAATTCCCACCAATATTGACCTTTGTCATACCTTTTTTTCGCTTTGTCTGCAAAAGGTGTGAGGTGGTCGGCGATTGCAGGATAATTCTTTTTGAACCAACCCCAGGCATCGCGGACATCTCCTGATTGTACCCGTGTCCACCCCTTTGGAATAAGAATAAGGAATTGTTTCGTTGCTGGTGGTTGATACCGTTTGACATCTCTCCCTAACAAAAACGGCTTGATAAGCTCTGCGCTTTTCGGGTCTTCTGCGATGAGTTGTTCCCGTGTCTGTGCGTCGATGACAAAGGCTTCGTTAAGACCCGTTAATACGCCACGGTAGATTTTGCCTTTCACATATTCTCCGAGAGGTACCCCCTGTTTCCGTATCTTAGCAAGAAGTAACTGTGTCCGGTCGTCGGAGAGAGACCAGCCTTTGTCATCAAGAGTTGTTTGATTAATGTTGTAACTATTTGAATTTACAAAATCTTTCAGACTTATGAAGTCCAGGGTTTTGACCTGAACGGCATTAAAACTCAATTTCGGTACTGCCTTTGAAATACGTATAATACATGGATATGTAGTAGCCTTCTGAAATACGGGTAAATCACCGAAATCAACAATCTCTTCAATGCACTTGCCTTTTAGCCATTTCCTCAAGGGTTCACCATAGCTTGCCCGCATCCATTTATTCGCAACGATGTAGGAAAAGATACCGCCATTGTTGAGAAGGGAAACGCCTTTCTCGATAAAATAGGCGTAAAGATCGGCTGAGCCATCATAGACCCTATAATGCTTCTGAAAATACTGTTTTAAGCCACCCAGCATCTCCTGACGGACATACGGAGGATTGCCTATTACCGCATCAAAACCACCCGCCTCTATGATCTCCTGAAATTCCTTTTTCCAGTCAAAGACATTGATCCGGTAGCGTTCCGTATCATCAAACAGGCCCATTTGCCTGTTGTCGTAAAAATCAGGGCCGATGAGAGAGTTGCCGCATTTTATATTGTCGCTGAGATCCGGGAGCGCCCTTTCATGGAAGAGCGCCATCTGTTGCGATATGGATTGCTCAGTTTCGCCCTCCAGCACTTTCAGCAGAAGTGAAAGTTTTGTAACCTCCACCGCCTGGGTGTCAATGTCCACGCCATAGATGTTGTTGAGGAGTATGCGCTTTCTCTCACCTGTTGTGAGTCTCCATTCACCCCCTGAGGCCTGATACAGGGCGGGTGATTTGCCTCTTGCCAGTTTTTCAGGGGTGTGCCCGCTATACCAGTCTCTGTGCCAGTCCAGGAGGCATTGATACGCACCGATAAGGAATGAGCCTGAGCCACAGGCAGGATCGAGTACCTTTATGTTTGCCGCCTGTTTTGGCGTCTTGCCTTCAAGAAGTTTTCCAACGGTGTTTTTCACAATATAGTCAACGATGTAGCGCGGGGTATAGTAGACACCGCCTGCCTTTTTCACTTCCGGCTTATCTTCTATCACTGCTCTGTGCCCTGCCGTAAGATGTATCACCTTGCCGAGAAATTGTTCATAGACCTGGCCTAAAATATCTGCCGAAAGGACTGAAAATTCATAGGGGCTGTCAGGGTAGTAAAGATTTTTAATGATCTCTTTTATGACCTTATCGTCTATGAGGAGATTGAGAGTTAAATCATCGGGCGGCTCAGGGCGCATTTTTTCCATTCGGAAATGGAACAACCCTGAATTATAACGCTCATCGGCCTGGCGGAACAACTGACAGAGCCTTTCATATACATTAGT
>JAPLKC010000096.1 GCA_026388255.1 Pseudomonadota bacterium
TTCTCCTTATCTATACCCACGGTTCAGTCTCTGCCCTTATCATCATGTACTCGATCAATGTCTTTCTCACCTTTTCTCTGTCCCAGTTTGGAATGGTCCGTTTCTTTATAAAAAACAAAGGGGTTGATCGGGGCTGGAAGAAACATATAGCTATTCATATTATAGGTCTCATCCTTTGCTTAACTATCCTTATAATAACCATCTATGAGAAATTCGGAGAAGGCGGATGGGTTACGCTCTTTGTTACATCACTGGTAATAGGCTTATGTTACATAATTCGTAACCACTACAAGAGAGTGCAGGTGGCTATGCGCAAACTCGGAGATATATTGACGGATATACCACCTTCCGGCCCGTTCAATAATGACCCAGTAAACCCGAAAGACATGACAGCCATTCTGCTTGTAAGCGGATTCAGCGGGTTTGGCCTCCATACGCTGCTTTCTATAGTCCGGAATTTTCCCAACGTATACAAAAACTATATCTTTGTCTCTGTTGCAGAGGTTGATTCCGGCACATTTAAAGGCATCGCCGAGATAGAAGCCTTAAAGAAGTCAGTTGAACAAGATCTGATTAAATATGTTAAAACAACCCGTCAACATGGATTTCCTGCTGACTACGCTACTGATTTAGGAGCTGACGTAATAGAAACCGTAACTGATCTCGTTGAAGCTACAGTTAATAAATTTCCGAGGTCGACGGTTTTTACCGGAAAACTCGTATTCCAACATGAGCATCCATTTCAAAAGCTGCTGCACAATGAAACTGCGCATGCTATTCAGAGGCGTCTGCAATGGGATGGGATCACTACCGTCATACTGCCGATTCGGGTAACCATTTAACATAACTTCTTTCGGAATGATAAATAATGGCGGGTTTTTACGAGAGGTATATCGGGTATGGTGATACGGGCGGACATGCAGAGAACTAACTATCAAGGTGACCCCGTATCCACATACCATGCCATATATAATCTGATCAATCCAAGTTGATCAGCGATCAAGCATTAACGGTCAGGGGCATCGTGTCACGGTCATCTGCATTCCAATCCGGAAAGGGTTCTCTATTGATTCTCCTTATATCCTTGCCAATCTCAAGTTTTATTGCGTTGCCATCCACCAGAGAGCTGCATCCGAATATTTCTATAAGCATAGTCTCCATGGCATTTCCGGCCAGGTAAAATTCTGTTTCGATCCCTTTTATCCGGCTGATTGAATGGATTTTGGCTACCCTCTTATCGGGAGAGGTGCAACCGAATATTTCTATAAGCACTTCTTCCATTGTTTTGTTGTTTATATCAGATTCCAGATTCCATTTCATAGCCATGGCACCCTCCTTATATTCTGACTTCATTATCATACATTACTCAATAAGCAAGGATTGTGCCAAATACCAATTAACTGTATGATCAATACGTTATGGATATAGAGACTATATATCTATCATATTTAACAGATGTTAACTGACACATATCTCAGTACTGATAATATCTGTTAAATATGATAGAATATTATTTACATAGTTATATGAAATCCTGTAAAATGCTAAATATGACAAGGTTCTTCTGGTAAAAGTTCTATGAAGATAGATGAAAACCTGTTTTTCAGAGAAACTACATTACGTATATGCGGGAGCCTCGAGATTGAAAAGGCACTCTGGCATTGTTTCCTTTACGTCCGTAACATCATACCCACTGACGAACTTATTCTGACCGAATATAACCACAGCACGGGAACATTAGATGTAGTTGCAACCGCGTATGAGGATGGCGGCATTTCAAGTACGGATAAAATCCCCATGCCCCCGCATCTTCAGAGACAACTGGAAGACCCCTTCAAATTCCCGCGGGTAAGGACATCGGACGATGTATACAAGGATGAAATACTTGCAATCGTTGCCGGAAAGTACCGTTGGACTGACTCCTCCATTATCGTTGGACGGCTTATTGTTGAAAATAAATTTGTCGGGTCTTTAATTGGCAGGGCAACCGGGAAAGGACGATACACGGAAGATGATGCAAAACTATGGTCACTTATAAATGAGCCTGCGGCAGTTGCCCTTGCCAATAGTCGTCGCTATATGGAATTGATGAAGCTTAAAGAGATGCTTGCAGACGACAGTAAATATTTTCAGAACGAATTACGACGTGGTTTCAGCGAAGAGATCATAGGCGCTGAATTCGGCCTGAAAGGGGTAATGGAACAAATCTTGAAAGTGGCGCCTCAGTCGAGTCCCGTATTACTTTATGGTGAGACAGGCACCGGTAAGGAACTTATTGCCAATGCAATTCACAATTATTCAACTATAAACAATGGACCTCTTATAAAGGTCAACTGCGGGGCCATACCCGAATCTCTTATCGACAGCGAGCTTTTCGGTCATGAAAAAGGCGCCTTCACCGGCGCCCTATCCCAACAAAGAGGCAGATTTGAACGTGCCGATGGAGGCACCATCTTTCTCGATGAAGTCAGCGAACTGCCTTTTCATGCCCAGGTTCGCCTGCTCAGAGTCCTTCAGGAGAAAGAAATAGAGCGCGTTGGCGGAACCCATTCCATAAAAGTCGAAATACGGATTATCTCTGCTACCAATAAGGACCTCAAGACACTTGTAAAAGAAAACCTTTTCAGGGACGATCTGTACTACCGCTTATGTGTGTTTCCCATATATATCCCGCCCCTCAGGGAACGCAAGGTTGATATCCCGGGCCTTATTGATTATTTCATGCGAAAAAAGGCAATTGAAATCGGCTTGCATTTTAAACCGGCCCTTTTGCCCGGCACCATGGAACTACTTGTTGATTATGACTGGCCGGGCAACGTAAGGGAGTTGAGCAATGTCCTCGAGCGCGCGATTATTATTCACGGCGGGAGACCACTGAGCTTCGAAGACATTGTCGGCATACAGATACACAGCAATGAGCAGTCGGAATACATGGGGTACAGCCAGGAAAACAATGATCTGTCACTCAACAACATTGAAACACAGCATATCAGAATGGCTTTGAAAATGGCCGGGGGAAGGGTGGAGGGACAAAAAGGGGCAGCCGCCATCCTGGGGATAAATCCCGGTACCTTGCGGCACAGGATGAGGAAGTTGAGTATCCCATTCGGCAGGGCAGCAAAAACATAGTCCGGAAAACCTCATCGCAATCAATGAAGAAAAACGGGATATCGTATGATCCCGATAAATAATGGGGGTGAATTATGGATATGGAATTTCATTATTACATTACTTGCATCATCGCACGCAGGGCTGGTTTCAAGCCGGAAGATGCCCGGATAATCGCATACTCATCACAGTACACCGATGACAATGATACAATATATAAAATTCACAAAGGCCACCCGGATGAATATTTAAACTATATCAGCCAAACAATGGATATCTTTAATCCGCAGAAAGAATATATGAGGATCTACCCGGTTTTTCATTTCATGCCGGGAACATTAACAGAGATTACCGGCAATACTGCCCATCGACGCGACGGCAAGCTTCATATAATGAATACCATACCCGATAATCTTAACAGCAAACAACTGCTTCAAGCTGCCCTTTATTCTCGTAACCCTTACAGCATAGGTATAGCCACACATATGTATGCAGACACCTTTGCTCATCAGAATTTTGTCGGATTTAATGAAGGCTTCAATGAAATGAAAGGCATTATTGAAAACCTTATTCCCAATATCGGACACGCCGATGCCAAACATAAACCGGATGTGCCGGGCTTAATTTGGGAAGATGAACGCCTTGTTCCAAGTCACTCGGAAATAGACAACAAGAAACGTTTCCTTGACGCAGCTCGATGCATCTATGAAAAATACACCAATTTTCTCAACACTCCTGATGATAGCAGCTATTTAATAGCCCAGATAGATGAAGCAATCGGCACATATGACAACAGCAAGGAAGATCGTATTAATCAATATAAGGCCTTGATCGGCAACGATTTTATTGAATACGATAAAAAACAATGGTTTAAAGAGGCAATTGATTTTGTGAATGATGAAATCCTGTATTCAGGTGGTGAATATAATGTTCCTACAAGTGAAACAGGGTGGGTCTGGAAGGGAAATTACAAAGAAACAGACTGGTACAGATTTCAGGAAGCCGTAAAAACTTACCAATGGTTGGCAATGGATACAGTGATCGGCCCGATTTTCGCTAAAATGGAATTTAAGGGAATATAAATAGACCATCCAGTTGCAAGCAGCGGGTTGTTCTTACGGGCATAATGAGGTAACAGATTATGAAAAAGTTGCTCAGGTTGTTTTTATATTTATTGTGTTTCTCTATGCTGTTTGCCGGCTGTGCGGGACATTCAAACGAGGTCAGCAAAATAGCCGCTGATATTTACTCCGGAAGCAACATAAAGGAACCGCTTCCTTCTCATGCCTTTAAATCCGACGGCTGCTCATGTTTCCCTGACGGCAACTGGGTGGAATGTTGTATCAAGCACGATCTGGCATACTGGGCAGGCGGCACCCGTGAGGAAAGATTGAATGCCGATGGAGAGTTGAAAAAGTGCGTATCGGAGAAAGGCCATCCAATAACAGCTTTTTTTATGTACTACGGTGTCAGGGCAGGCGGCGTATGGTGGCTGCCGACTCCTTTCCGGTGGGGTTTCGGCTGGGATTACCCGCAGTCAGGACCTCCGAACAAGCCATACTGAGATCAATGGGCTTCAACTTAAATTCCCGTCTCTCATTTATACTGTATATCCCCAAGCCTCGGATGCATCCTGTATTGAAACCCGAACTCGACAGGAACATCCCCCGATAATTTCTTGACAATTTCTTCGATATTTTTCTTGTCGTCTATGTTGTGCACGACACCACCTGCAACCAACCCGTATTCCACAAGACCTTCTTCTTTAAATCCTACCTCAAGTGTTGATACGGACAGGTCAGAGTTTATTGCGATTTCCGCCCTTATTTTTGCTGCAAGGGCCTTTAACTGTAGCACTTTGCCTGTCTTTTCCGTATATACTTTATCTCTTTTTTCAAGCTCTTCTTTTACAATATTGATAATTTCATCATATGTTTTAGTGCTTGTATCAAAAACAAAATCGTATTGTTCAGGGTCATCCCAGGCACTTCCATAAATCAGATAGACAGCGCCTGCCATCTCTTTATCAGCCTTTTCTATGAGAAATCGGGCGTCTTCACTGTTATTGATTTCCTGCCATCGCATTACATTTTCAATCCTCTTTTTAATTGGCGCTGTCGTCCGTATCCTCAAAGCATGTGGCATCCCGTTCAAAAGGAAATTGCCGCCTCTTCCCATAATCACAACCCTGTCATGCAAAGCATAATTAAGAATGTGACTTTGATTTAAAGCCACAAAACCCCTGTAAGACCATTCATATCTCTCGATAACAGTCGGTTGATTTTCGTCAAGATATTTTGTCAGCTCCTCCCAACTGGCGCCCACCTTCTTCATATCCTCAAGAATCAGTTTTCTGTCAACATATCCATAATCCAAGAGCCCGGCTATGCTTTTGCCGATCTCTTTGCCACCGCTTCCGTATTCCCTTGCTATCGTCAGTATGGCCATAGCCCCTCCTTGTAAATGTCTTTTTTGGAAGAATCTATTTCTGAAATGGGATCACCCAGACCAGCATTGCCGGGATATAACAAAAAATCAGCGATATAATAACATAGGGCACTGTAATGCCCAGAAATTCTTTTAAACCGACCTTTCTCTGGTCTTCTTTCTCACCCATGCTTTTGGCTACAAATAATGCAGGGGCACCTGCAACAGTCAGGTTACTGCCCAACGTACCGGCCCATAATAACATCCAGTACAACGGCCAGGGGTTCATCCCCGTATCTTTTGCGAGGTCTCTGATGACATAGAGCATGGTAAGGATATAGGCATCATGCTCCACAATACCCACGATTGGGGCCGTTACCCAGTAGAGAGCTGTTGCGCCCCCTATCAGGCTTTTCTGGATCAATGGAGTAATTGCATTGGATACGAGTTTTATCACCCCGGCATGTTCCAGACCGCCAACCAAAGCAAAAAGAGAAACGTAAAAGAATATGGCCCTCCAGTCCAACTCTGAAAATACCTGTTCAACATTGGGAATTTCCAGGGTAAAACGGTCCTTAAAAACTTCAAATATAAGCATGATTGCCATAGCGCCCCACATGGCAATAAACCCGAGGGTATAACCGAATATTGGTCTTAAGGCCATAGCAACGATTGTGAGCACAAAGATGCTGCAAGTGATTATGGCAAAGGGTTTATCCTTTATATGGTCAAGGGGTTTTTCCTCAGACATGGATGCAACATCCATGCGTATATCCTTGTACTTTTTTGAAAATATCCAGTAAAAAGATCCGCATGTAATAATGTATGAGATACAGAGGATAAAAAATGATGAGGGCCGCCCCAGATACCACAGGAAACCGCTGAATTCTATGCCTGAAACACTGTGGAGCATCTGTGGAGGCAAATCACCCAACAGCATTGCCGTACCCATGAAGTTTGCGCATAAACCGACGAACATGACAGGCGCAAAAGCAGGAAAATTGAATCGTCGACATGCATGAAACACAACAGGCGCGAACATGAGGACAACTACTACATTGTCGATCAGCATTGATACAAATCCGGCAAGCATACCAAGGACTGTTACAAAAATTGCCACGTTTCCCTTGGACATCTTTAAGATAATAGCAGCCAGAAAGTCCGGCACACCGGATTTACCGAAATAGCCCGATATAATCCATATGCTCAGGAGTATGGCTATGACATTCCAGTCAACAATCTTAAAGGCATCAATATCGCTGTAAATGCCGACAAAGATCATCAGAATGATCCCTGAGAGCGCAGCGATGACGCTGTCAATCCAACCGGTGATTACAAGGATGATACTGGCGAGGAAGATAACGCTTGCTGCAATTTGTATAAAATCCATGTCTCATTACCCCCTGTTAATTGTGATACAAAAAAGGCGGGAAATAAACCCGCCTTTATTTGTATCAAATATTTTAATTAATGTATACAATTTTTTTTAAATCAAATTACTCCCATGGCTTTCAGTACGGACAGCATAACCGCTGCTGCCATAACAGAACCGACCTGGCCGCCTGCATTGGCGCCCATGGCATGCATAAGAAGATAATTCTTTCTGTTGTACTTCTGACCTTCTTTCTGGACTACACGGGCAGACATGGGGAATGCCGAGATGCCGGCTGCGCCGATCAAGGGGTTAACCTTTCCGCCTGTCACGTAATAGAGTATCTTTCCGAAGAGTACGCCGCCAACCGTATCAAGGCATATAGCCAAAAGACCCAGTGCAAGAATAATTAAGGTTGTAGGTTTAACAAATAACGGTCCGTTCATTGTAGCACCGATTGATAATCCGAGAAATAAGGTAACGATGTTGGCTATCTCATTTTCAGATGCTTTGGTAAGTCTGGCAACTGCGCCTGACTCCTTCATGAAATTGCCGAGCATAATCGTTGCAAGAAGCGGTAATCCCATTGGTGCAATAAGACCACCAACTATTGTGATGACAATCGGGAAAAGCAGCGCTGTGGTATCCGACACTGTCTTCTTGTGTGTCTTCATGATAGTCACACGTTCTTTCTTTGTGGTAAGCATCCTCATAATCGGCGGCTGAAGCACCGGTACTAATGACATATATGAATATGCCGCAACCGTGCAGGGACCAAGCAGCTCCTTTGCATATTTGGATGCAACAAAGATAACTGTCGGCCCGTCGCAGGCGCCTATAATACCGATAGTAACAGCTTCGTTATAGGGAAAACCCATCCAAAGGGCAAGAAGAAGTACCAGAAATATACCGAGCTGCCCTGCTGCCCCGAGAAGAAAAGTATAGGGGCTTTCCAGTACAGGCCTGAAATCTGTCATAGCCCCGATACCGACAAAGATGAGTAAGGGGAACAATTCCGTTATAACGCCCATATCATAGAGGGTCCTGAGAAAGCCTTCTTTTTCCATAAGATCTGCAAGGGGAATATTCACGATAATACAACCGAAACCAATGGGAACAAGAAGCAACGGCTCAAAATCCTTTTTAATTCCCAGATAAAGGAGGATTCCACCTATTATCATCATCACCACATTTGACCAGTGCAGGGCTGAAAAACCTGCTATAAGTCCTGATAAACCACCTAATATTGCTTCAGTCATCTAATTTTCCTCCTTTCCTATTCTTCATCTTTTCTGTACGGAAATATCTTTTTCAAAGCACTCATTATAAAACTGAATAAAATGAGTGTAGCAATTGTTCCGCCCATGCCTACTACAAGCAAGGTTAAACCGAATGTCCATTTATCCATCATAAGCCTGCCTCCTCGGGGTTTGATATTTTGTCTTGTTATTCATAAATAATTAACTAATATATTGTCAAGAGAATTATTTCACAAATCGCCACATGTCTATAATCTTTATCTTTTGTCGGTCTGCAGTTTAACACTGCATCCGTTCCCTGACAATCAGGGTATTCCTGATTTTATGATTCGAAAAACCTGATTTTCCTGGTTCTAAAACTCGCAGACCATGGGCCTCATCGTTACGTACATAGCGCACAGACAGGCAACGCCTTCCCATTGCATCACTATGTGCAGAGGCCGGGTAGGAAAAACTCAGGAAACTCCGGGCCCCTCCCCTCTTGTTTTTTTGTTTAATCTATAATAAGATTTCAAACGGGCAATTATGGAGAAGCTTTTCCCCAAGGGTAAAATACAAAAACTGATGTTCTGGTGTTTGCTGCTGGCTACCCTATTCAGCTTTTTTCTCTCTATTTTTCTTATCTATAATCATATTTCCTATAAAAACACCATTGCAAAAAAAGTTAAAAACCAGGTGGTTCACCATACCATGGAGGGCGCAAGAGCAATAGACAATATTCTTAAAAAACGTATGTCTATTGCTCAAAATATTGCTGATGATTTAACAGCCAACAAACTCAGCATGAAAGAGATTTTAAAGAAAATCAGGGATATTGTTGATGAGAACCTGCACATTCACGGTATTGCCATTGCTTATAGGCCTTATGCATACAATCCAAAGGTCAGGCTCCATGCGTCTTACTATGCGAGAAAATACGGGAAACCGCAATTAATTCAGGTAGAATCAGTCTATGACTATACTAAATCGGAACACGAGTGGTATACCCTTCCAATGGAAAAAGGGGCCATGTGGGTCGGGCCTTATTCCGGACAGGCAGGCGGTGTCCTGATGACCACATATTCTGTCCCCTTTTACAAGGTTGACTCTGCAACAAAGGAAAAAATCGCTCTTGGCGTGGTAGCCCTTGATATTTCCCTGGATTGGGTGAAAAATATAGTGGACTCCCTTGATTTTGGCCATAGCGGTTACGGCGCGGTCATATCAAAAAAAGGTGTGTATCTTTATCACCCCAACAGGGAGTATGTTCAAAAATCAAAAACAATCTTTGACGTGGCAGGGGAATCGAAAGATACGGGGAGGGAAATAGCAGGCATAAAATCATTGAGAGGCGAAAAAGGGGTTGTAGAACATACCGGTGTTACCACGGGACTCCCTTCGTGGCTTATTTTTGAGCCAATACCTTCCGCTGGATGGTCATTACATCTCACATTTATCAAAGATGATATTCCGGTAAACCTTGATATTCTCAGGCGACAACTTATGGTGATTGTCCTTGTCTTAACAATTTTTGGTCTGTCGTTCTCATCGCTTGTTTTCCGCGCTTATGAAGGTGACAACGGGAATCTCTGGAGGATTTGCACCATTGTTTTCATTGTGCTTCTATCAGGGATAGGTATTCTCTGGCACATTGCATTGTCATTTGATACAGACTTGAAAAGTAGAGGTGTAAAGATTATCGGAAAGGCCGGTCTGGATAGTTTTATGCATTCATATAGCAAGGAATTTATTCAAAGAGGTGCCGGCGAACCGAAATATGTACCAACCGGAATCTTTATACGGTCGGCTGAGTTCTCCGGGGCAAATAAGATATTAATGAGCGGATATATCTGGCAGAAATATAACAACAAGACCCACAAAGATATTTCCCGGGGGTTTATCCTTCCCGATGCCATAGGTGATATAAAAATCAGCGAAGCCTATTCCTTTATGCAAAAAGACATGAGGGTAATTGGCTGGTATTTTCAGGCTACGCTGTATGGACGTCTTGATTATTCCAGATACCCTGTTGATTACGAAAGACTTGGGATACAGATTCGTCATCAGGATCTCGGTAAAAATGTGATTCTTATTCCTGACCTCGAGGCATATAAATTTATCAATCCGAGTACCTTGCCGGGCCTGGGGAAAGATTTTGTTATTCCTGACTGGGAAGTAAAAAATACCTTTTTCGAATTTATAATGAAAAATTATGACACAAATTTCGGGATTCAAGATTACTCAGGCCAGGATAATTTTCCTGAACTATATTTTAACATAATGATAAAAAGGAATCTGGTTGATGCATTCATTCGAAATATGACCCCCCTTATCATTGTGGCGTTGCTCTTGTTTGCCGTTATGTTTATTATGGCTGAAGAGAAAATGTCAAAAAAGTTTGCCATGGACATTGGGGAAAATCTGGTTTTTATAGGGTCAATGTGTTTTGTTATTATTTTTTCACATATCAACACCAGGGGTAGAATCCCTACACAGGAAATATTCTATCTTGAGTATTTTTATTTCGTTATCTACATTGCCCTTTTATGGGTTCCGATAAGCGCCATCCTGTTTGTAGGCGGAAACAAGTCATCTTTTATTCAATATAAGGGGAATCTTTTTTCAAAGTTACTATACTGGCCGGTAATACTGGGGGCGTTATTTACAATTACCATGATCACTTTCTATTAACGTCTTCAATACTTGCTGTTGCTATAACAAAAAAAAGTGTGCGACTGAAACAGACTATTTACAAGACAATACCAAACACTAAACAAGGGGGGTCAAGATGGCAACAAAGAAAACAGTTGAAAGTCCGGAATTTTTGTATTTGCCTCTGGAAAATATTATCGTGGAAGAACAGATTCGGTCAGGCATAGATACAGAAAGCGAGTCTTTTAAATCCCTCATGGAGTCGATTAAAGATCGGGGTGTTCTTGAACCTGTGCTTGTGACGCCTAAAGACGGCAAATACCTGCTGCTCTGCGGAGAACGCCGATATCTGGCTGTACAAAAGCTTGATCTGGAATCCATTCCGGCGCGTGTTGTTAATACAATGACCCAGAAAGATGAGATACTTGCTTATCAGTTGACTGAAAACCTCCAGCGGGAAGACCTGAATCCTATTGATCAGGCAAAGGGGATATTGGCGTATATCCAAGCAAAACTTCCCGATAAAAATTATGATGTGGATGGGGTGATGAACGATTTGGTCAGCGTAATGAGATCGTCCGACTACATTGCAGAGGGGTTCTCAGCAAATGTTGCTGAGATATTAGAAATCACCGGAAAATCAATAAAGACGGTGTATAACGGGCTATCACTTTTAAAACTTCCTCCTGAGATTCAGGCCGAAATCAGGTCGGGAAACCTCCCTGTTTCCCAGGGGTACCTATTCGCTGCCAACCTTGAATGTCCCGATCGTATGAAGATATTTACCGATATTTTGAAAACGCCGGTTACTTATATTATTCTGGAAAGAATGCTCACCGCATACAAAAAAGTTAAACCTGACCCTGCCGATACAAAGCCCATAACCGTGAAAAAACAGGTTAAGGGTATTTTATCCATAAAAACAGTCTTTGAGAAGGGTCTTGCAACCTATATACGGGAAGACGTTGAAAAACTCCTCTATGAACTACAGGTTTTCTGTGATTATGTCCAACAACATGCGCCTATGATCCCATACGGAAAGAAAAGACCGCCACAGGTGTGAGAAGGGCAGTGAATAGTGAATAGTAGAAAAGATAGGCGGACTTGTGAAGCTGGTAAAGCCATGAAGCGAGATGAAGGCAGTGAAATAGGTAAAAAGGCAGAAAATGTGATGAAGGAAGTTAGAAGTTAATAGTAAATATGTTTTTAACTATTCACTAACGACTATTCACTGGAGTTATCTAAGGTTTTTCGAAGGGGAAAATCAGGATTGCCCTGATTGACAGGAAAGAGACCTGTGGGTTATAAAATAGCACGATTATTATTTTGACCTTTAAAATCAAATAAGTATATCGTATAATGTTTAATTAAGAGGTGAATATCATGGATTTCGGAAGTTTTGGTTATTTTAATTTTACGTGGGAATTTATCAGTGGTTTTTTAATGATTATACTTATCGACCTTGTCCTGGCAGGAGACAATGCGGTTGTTATTGCAATGGCTGTCCGTAATCTGGCGCCCAAACAAAGGGTTAGAGGCATTATGTTAGGCGCAGGCGGAGCGATTATATTAAGGATTTTACTGACAATCGTAGTTGCCCAGCTTCTCGGTATAAAGGGACTGAAGTTCTGTGGCGGCGCCCTTATTATGTGGATAGCGTTGAAACTTTTTATAGAGGGAGCGCCGGAAGAGGGCGTCAAAAAGGAGCCGAAGACCATATGGCAGGCCATGATAACCGTCATAATTGCCGATATTGTCATGAGTCTCGATAACATGCTTGCCGTAGCAGGCGCGTCCCACGGCAATAATTTTCTGATTATCTTCGGATTGGTGTTAAGTATCCCCTTTATAGTATTTACGAGCAACCTTCTTGCCATGTTGATGGATAAATATCCCATTATTGTGTATCTTGGGGCCATGGTACTTGGAAAGGTTTCAGGAGAGATGATAATCACAGATCCCTTTGTACAGTCATTCCTCCACACAGGCAAGACCACCCAGTATATTGTAGAGGTTGTAGGCGCAATTGCTGTGGTTGTGGTAGGCAAACTCTGGATGAAGTGGAAGATAAGTAAGCAAAACAAAGAGGGGAACGAAACCCAAACTAACTGAAAAAAGGAGGTTTTATCATGGCAACCTTAACCATATCAAGGCAGCACGGAAGCAGCGGCAGACAGATAGGACAGGAAATAGCCCACGAAATCGGGTATGAATACATCGACAGAGAACAAATTCTCACAGATATCAGGGAAAAAGGTCAGGAATGGGAAAAATGGGAAAAGGAATTTGAAGAACATCACCCCACAATATGGGAAAGATATGACTGGTCTTTTAGAGGGTTTGTGGCGCTGCAACAGAGCCTTATATTTGATTACGCATTGAAGGATAATGTGGTAATCATGGGCAGAGGCGCAAATTTTCTCCTTAAGGACATTTCTTATGTTCTAAAAGTCCGTTTTGAAGCACCTCTTGATAAGCGAATCGAGATGGTCCAGAATCGTGAGAATACAGACAGGGCAACAGCTCAGTGGATGATAAAGAAACTTGACAAAGAGAGCAAAGGCTTTATCGGCACGGTATACGGCGCAGATTGGAATGTCCACACCTACTACGATATTATCTTCAATACAGCCGTTCAGTCTACAGATATGATCATGGCCTCTCTAAAGACTACTCTTGCAGAAAAAGATCAGCTCAAAACTGAGGACGCAAAAAATATACTCAGGATGAAGGCTGCTGCATTTCGTGTAAAAGCCGGCATTTTGACAAATTCAAAATTCTTTGTCCCGACCCTTAATATATTCCCGAGCAATGACACGATTGTCCTTAAGGGGGTAGTCCATAATCCTAAAGAGTATAAGAATCTTGAGGATGAAGCAAGGCGTCTTGCCGGCAACATACCGGTAAAATGTGAACTGAATTACCGTTGAAAACCTGTAATAATAGAGTATGGGATAAGCATAACGGCCAGACTAACTCTGGCCGTTATGCTATGAGACTCAGCCGGAGGTCATAACTTATAGCGAGGTAAGCCCTTCCCTTATTGCATATTTTGTCAATTCGGCGATACTATGCATGTTTAACTTCTCCATAACCTGCTGCCGATGGGTTTCGATAGTCTTAACACTGATATTTAAATGAGCTGCTATCTGCCTGGTCGTTTTGCCTTCTGCAAGAAGCTGAAGCACTTCCCGTTCCCTTGCGGTTAACGGTGTAAAGGCTGTAGCCTCATTTGCCGGTATATTATGAATATATTCCTTTATCACCACATCCGTTATCTTCGGGCTCAGATAGGGCTGGCCGGACATAACGGTCATGATGTCCAGTTCAAGCTCTTCAAAGGCGCTGTCCTTCAAAAGATATCCTGATGCGCCGGCTTTTAACATCTGTAGTACAAACCTCCTGTCCGAATGCATTGAAAGGGCAATTACCCTGATACCTTTTGTCTCTGAAATAATCTGGCCGGTTGCATTAATCCCGTTCATATCCGGCATGCCGATATCCATAATCACGATATCCGGCAAAAGTTTTTTGGCAAGACGCACCGCTGTTAATCCATCCTGTGCTTCTGCAACAACCTCCATGTTCGGATTCTTTTCGAGCAGGGCGTGTAATCCTTCCCTTATAATTTTATGGTCATCTGCCAGAAGAATTTTTATACCCATGGCAATCTCTCCTTTTACCTATTCGCTAACTCTTCAACGGTGCATTAAGGACAATCCTTGTCCCTCGCCCCTTTTGCGACCTTATTTCCACCTGGCCTCCAAGATGATGTAAACGCTCCCGGATACTGAAAAGTCCGAACCCCTTATTTTCATCAAAATAAAAATTCATCTTTGCTGCATTAAACCCGACACCGTCATCCACAACATGAATGGATATATTGTTTTCAATTTTTCGTACAGTCACTTTTACCTTCCATGCCCGGGCATGTTTTGCCACATTTACCAGAAGCTCGCGTACTGCCATAAAAAGAAAAATACGGATTTCATCGTTAACAGGCTTTAAATAGTTATCATTTTCGAATTCATAATCAAGGCCATGCTGTTCATGAATCTGCTCAGTCAGCCATTCAAGCGCCGCCTCAAGACCAAGATCGTAAAGAATGGGCGGGCTCAGTTCAAAGGTCAATGAACGGGTATAACGGATTGCCTGTTCTATGTATTCCCTGATTTCCTCTAATTTGTCACCGGGTGCATTCGTTTTTGCATATTCCATCAAGGCGCCCAGCTTGATCTTGGAAACGGCAAGTACCTGGCCGATATGGTCATGAAGCATGGTGGCTATGCGCCGTCTCTCCTTCTCCTCTGCCAGCGAGAGATCTGAGGCCAGAGACCTGAGCTGTTTCTGGTAAGATTGTATCTTTTCTTCTGCCTTTTTCTGCTCGGTTATATCTTCTACGGTTCCTTCATAGTAAAGAATTGTGCCATCTGTTCCACGGACAACCTTGGCGTTTTCACGAACAAAAATTAAAGGACTGCCGCGCCTGACCCATTTAGTCTCAAACCCTCTCACCTTTTCTTCTTTTTCAAGGCGCTTCTTGAGTCTCTTTTTCAGATACGTAGGTTCGTAATCCCCTCTTTTCAATTGACTCGATGCCATCTCATTAATGGAGTTATATCCGAGCATCCTTAACAGGGTAGGATTGGCCATAAATATCCTTCCATCGGGATTCGTCCGGTAAATGCCTATAGGGGAATTTTCAAAAAGATTTCTGTAACGCTCCGCGCCTTTGTGAAGCATGTCTACAATACTTTTACGCCTGTTAAGTTCAAGGGTGAGACGTTCGTTTGCATCCATCAATTCTGCCGTACGTTCCTTTACCCGTTGCTCAAGCTCATCTTTTGCCATCTGGATTGTCTCTTCGACCTGTTTATGCTTTGTAATATCGTTGTTTATCTCCACTATTCCGACGGGGTTGCCCTTGTTGTCCCTCCTTAAAGCCCACCTGCTCTCTACAATGATTCGCCCTCCGTCCCGCTTTGTATGGATAAGCTCGCCGTCCCATCGTCCATTGCCGAATACATCCGCCTTGATCTCTTCAAACGGTTTAGAAAATTCAGTACGCAGGAGCTTATGTATGTTTTTGCCTATAGCTTCTTCCTTTGTCCATCCGTAACGCTCTATCGCCCCGTTGTTCCAGAATGTAATCTCTCCATCAAGATTGCCGACAATGATTGCATCCTCTGCAATTTCAAGAAGTTCTGCCTGGTCTCTCAATTTATCAGATTGTCGCTGCAATTCTTTTTCAGTATTTTCCCGCGAGGATTGCTTCATTAAAGACCGGCATTGTTTCTCGCTTTCCTTTAGAACTTTTTGAATATGCTTTAACTTTGGTTGTAAATGCTCAAGCCGGGCAACTTTATTCCGTAGCATAACAAGTTCTTTTTCCATACTGTTGCAGCTTTCTTTTTTATCCATTTGCTTCTCCATTCTACAACCCGTGATAATTTATAATATATCCGGTCTTATTGTCTATTAATTAAGAAAATAACTTTTTTTAAGAATATTCTGTCATTGACAAAAACCGGAGGCAAGGTATAATATTGGTCAAACATTTAAAAATAAAATGAGTAAATGACTATCAGAAACGGTCATCAACTCTTCGACGGGTCAGAGATGAAAAGGAAAATAACAAGAAAAATAAAAATCGGTAATATTCCTATTGGCGGCGGTAGTCCGATTATTGTTCAATCAATGCTCAAAACTCATCCCGAAAATCCTCAGGAAACATTAAATCAGGCAATGGCCCTTAAAAAAGCGGGGTGCGAGCTGATAAGGATAGCATTACCCCAGGAAGATACCTGTAATATTATCCCCTTTCTAAAAAATGGAATTGATACGCCCATTATAGGAGATGTTCACTTTAATCATAAAATTGCCATAAAGGCCATGGAACTCGGAATTGACGCGATACGGATAAATCCCGGAACTATCAATAATGTCCGAAAAGTAAAGGAGGTTGTTCTTGTTGCCAAAGAGACAAAAACTCCAATACGTATCGGCTTGAATACCGGCTCGATTGAGAAAAGAATACTTAAAAAATACTCCCGGCCATGCGCGGACGCAATGGTTGAAAGCGCGCTTTACTATGTAAAATTCTTCGAAGATCTCGGCTGGAGGGAGTTGAAGGTTTCTCTGAAGGCTTCAGATATATACCAGACAGTTGACGCATATAAAAAATTTTCAGAACAGTGCGATTATCCCCTTCACGTTGGCATCACAGAAGCCGGTCCGATATTTTCGGGCGCGATAAAATCTGCTATAGGCATCGGTATACTGCTTTATGAGGGTATCGGGGACACCATCAGGGTATCTCTGACAGGCAACCCGGTTTATGAAGTTACCGCTGCTTACCATATTCTCAGGGACCTCGGCCTTAGAAAAAGAGGCATCAACATCATATCGTGTCCTACCTGCGGAAGATGTAAAACCAATATATTCGATATTGTTGCAGATTTTGAAAAAGAAGTCGATCACTTCGAGACAAACCTGAATGTTGCCATAATGGGCTGTGAAGTTAACGGCCCCGGAGAAGCAAAAGAAGCTGATATCGGCATAGCATTCGGCGCCAACAAAGCTGTTCTATTTTCAAAAGGGGCTATTATTAAAACAGGCATACCTAAAGAAATTGCAAAGGGCATCCTCATGGAAGCAATCTATAATATGACAACTTGAATGCTGCCTGCCCTATAGCCTTCCATAATCATCTTCAATTCTCACTATATCATCTTCTCCAAAATATTCGCCCATTTGAACTTCTATAAATATGAGCGTTTCCTTCCCGATATTCTCGATCCTGTGAAATGCTTCTTTCCCTATATTAATACAATCACCGGGTACTAAAAGATATTCTCTTCCGTCTATTGTGACCTTCCCTTCGCCTCTAACAATCTGCCAGTGCTCCCCTCTCTTAAGATGTTTCTGATAACTCAGCCTTTTACCCGGAAACACTTCAATCCTTTTTACCTTAAAATCCATCTCATCCTGAATAACAAACCATCTCCCCCAGGGAGGCATGCCTTTATGCCCGTCGTCCATTTCCATGGGTGTCTCCTCATTAAAATTATTTGGACTTATTATCTTTTTATACTTCTTCATGTAAGTATAGTCAACTGTCATCAGATATGGAGCGGCAGTTTTAAAAGTTTTTTTGAACTATACTCGATTGAGTACCGGATAAAAATATTGTATAGTTAGACAATTGCTTATGAAAAAAATAGTAGTCGGCACAGCCGGACATATAGATCACGGTAAAACCACCCTTATCAAAGCCATTACAGGCATCGACTGCGACAGGTTGAAAGAGGAAAAAGACAGGGGTATTACCACGGAACTCGGCTTTGCACATTACAAGTTCGGCAACGATTTACTCCTCGGCATAGTTGATGTACCAGGGCATGAAAAGTTTATCAGACACATGGTTGCAGGGGCCTGGGGTATTGACATGGTGCTCCTTATAGTTGCAGCAGATGAAGGAGTAATGCCCCAGACAAGAGAACACATAGATATTTGCGAACTCCTCGGATTGTCGAAGGGCATCGTCGTAATTACCAAAAAAGACCTTGTTGATGATGTTATGGTGGAGCTTGTTACCGAAGATGTGCAGGACCTGCTTAAAGGGAGACTGCTCGAAGGCGCAACTGTTATACCCGTATCTTCAACTACAGGTGAAAACCTGGAACAGCTAAAAAACGCAATTAAAGAAATTGCCGTTGAAATACAGGAACGGTCCGGCAGAGGCATATTCAGATTACCTGTGGACAGGGTTTTTACTTTAAAAGGGCTCGGCACAATAGTAACGGGAACATGCATCTCAGGCTCCATCAAAACAGGTGAAGAGATTGAGATATATCCTCTAAACAAACGGGCAAAAATAAGGAATATCCAGACATACCATGAAGATACAGCAGAGGCAATTGCAGGGGAAAGGGTCGCTTTAAACTTGCAGGGTGTTGAGAAACAGGACATAGACAGAGGAACCATCATCGGCAGGCCGGGCACCTTAGCATTATCCAACAGGATAGATGTATCATTAAAATATTTGAAACTCCCCTTCAACCCCATAAAAACCGACACAATTTTAAGGTTCCATATAGCCACAACCCAGGAAGAAGGAAGGCTGATCTTATTAGACAAAGATACTATTGAACCGGGCGAGGAGGCTTTTGCCCAGTTTGTTTTTTCAAATCCGGTCGTTTCTCTGCCTGATGACAGGTTTATTATCCGTGGTTCATACATGATTCAGACCATCGGCGGCGGAAAGATTCTTGATATTGCACCGACAAAACATAAACGGAAGGCCGCAGAACTGGATTCCCTGTACAGTCTCTTGAAAGAAGGCACTTACAATGACAAAGCCGAATACCATATTCTGAAAGGCGGGTATAAAGGCATTGACAGATCATTGCTTCCCGTATTTATAGGCAAAGATGCACCTTATGCTGTAAATATAGTGGAAACGTTAACACAACTCGGCAAAATAAAATCTATCGGAAAAACAATAGTACATATGGATTATTTCACAGGCTACAAAAAAAGCCTCAAACAGATACTCGCCGATTTTCACGAAAAGAACCCTTTAAAAATAGGTATATCAAAAGAAGAATTGCGTATGAGACTGCCTGCTGTTGAACCCCAGGTATTTCAGACAGCCCTGGATGAATGTATTAATGAAGGGGTAGTTGAAACCGAAAAAGATAAAGTAAGGGCAAAAAATACCGGAAAATCGATTGACACAGAAGTTGAACGCCTTGAAAACAACATATTAAAAATGCTTTTTAGCGCAGGCCCTACACCTCCTGCATTAAAAGAACTCTCCATTGAACTGAAGAAAAGTGAAAATCAGATAAAAGACATCATGGAAAAATTGACATACAGGGGTAAGGTAATAAAAGTAAAAGGAGAACTCTACTTCCACAATGATGTTATGGAGACTATAAAGGTAAAGGTAGTCACACATTTAAAAGAAAAAAAAGAGATGACGCCTGTAGATTTCAGATCATTTTTTGATATATCAAGAAAATATATGATACCGATACTTGAATATCTTGACGAAATCAAACTGACAATAAGGGTGGGTGATAAGAGGGTTTTGCGGAACTGACCCGCTACCGGCTAAAGCCGGTGGTTGCCCGCTGGGCTTATCCGTTAAAATCTATCTGACTGACACCACAGCTTCCGATATCCAGCCATCTTTATTGCCGTATAAATGAAAACTGTACCATCTCTTTCCGGCACTATCCGTTTTTTCGTCAATAATCTTTACCGTTTCGCCTTCAAAAATCAAACCTATTCTTGCAGCATTAATATCAGGCGCGCTTCTTACATTCGCACTGCTTGCTTTGATTGAGGCCTCTCTTTCATGTTTCCTTGGACTTTCAACCTGCGGCGACTCTTCACGCTTTGCCGGCTCTGCCTGTTGTGCCTTGTTTTCCTGTGTTTCCTGTGCCGGTTTATCATCAGCCTTAATCGTAACTTCCTTTTTTACCGGCGCCATGCTGCCGGCCTCTTTCCCACCAAAAGTAAAATAATAACCTGCAGCAAAACCGGCGATTATTACGAATAGAACAGCCAGCACAGCAAAAAATGGTCTTACATGGTCTATTTTTGTCTCATATTTCACATCTTCCTTCAGGCTTACAGGGGCGACGTTGGGTATCTTTTTTTCTACAATTTCCTTTCTCTCATTAAGTCCGGCAGAACTATCCGATACAGGTTCCTTTTTTGTCTCTCCCTCATTAATATACGCGAGGCTTTCTCCCTTGCCTGACATTGCATTTATAACCTTTGACATCTCCTTAAAACCAATCTTGCTTGAACGGTCGGTAAAACCTATCAACAAAGAAAGATCCGACATGGCAATGATCGTTCTCGGAGAGCCCATGGAATATCTCTGAATAATTTCCAGGGCATCATCGGTAAAAATTTCCCTTTCATCGTTGAGGCCGGCTCTCATAAGCCTGTGTTTAATAAGATCCCTTGTTTCTTTAAGCTGCAAAGGAACAAAGTAATATCTCACAGGTAATCTTTGCCAGAATTCCGGTATGGATTTAACTTCGTTCCACAGCGGTCTCTGCCCGGAAAGAATGAATGTATGCAGATATTCGTTGTTGTATGTAAGGTTTATAAGAATCCTCAGTTCCTGTAATATATCCTGCGCCCCGCATAACATCTGACCCTCATCAACAATTATGATGCTTTTACCGCCTTGTTGCTTTATCTCAATGAGAGCTTCTTTTAAGATCATAAGATTCTTCAGCTTATCCTGGTTATGACTTAAATCGGAAACAATCTGCATTCTGTTATGGATAAAATCAATCGTCAGGTTTCTTGGCTTGTTCTCTTCGTCAGGCGTGGAATCGGTGAAACATCCTGCTATATAGGCTATTAATTGATTAGATGTTAAGGTCGGGTGGTCAACAAAGGCATATTTAAATGCATCGCCATATAATCCTTTCATTTCGTTAATAAGTTTTAAAAGAATGGTCGTCTTTCCAAGCCCGGCATCCTCCGATACTACGAGCGCACCGCCCTTGTTTGTGTTTACTGCATATTTCAACCGTTCAAGGCATTCGTAATACTGTCCGGCCATATGCATCATATTGCTGTCAGGCGCTAAAAGGAATGGATGCTGTTTCAGTCCCCAATACTCTATGTAATTTTCACTCATGGCTGGCATTGCTTGCAGGGAGAATACCCTATTTTTATTGCATCAAAACGGCTTCGGAAAACAATTTTATTTTTGGCGGACATTTTGTCCGCTAATGTGCATGAAGGCCTGTGCAGAGAATATGTCCTTTTATTTCCTACATAGGAAGCTTCTGTCTCCCTCTTTTTCTCCTGCCACAGTCCTCTTTCCTCATTCATTGCTTTCTTCTGGTGATTTAAAAGCAGATCACTATATTTTGTATTGGGCGGCTTAATCATTACTTTTGCATAACCGAGTCTTACAAGCTCGGCATTTACAAATAAATTCTTTACAAAAACATAAGCAAGCAGTCTTCCGTAATGATCTTTTCTTTCAGCATCAAATTCAAGCTTTATTTTCTTCATAAAAACAAGCTTTTTATTGTACCTTGCAGCCTCTCTTGCATAAAATTCAGCTCCGCCTCCCTTTATAAACAACTCAGGCGTATCTATCCCCAAATACCTGACGATTTCGCCTGTATCCAACTGAACCGTATCTCCGTCAATAATTTTATTTACCACATATTCCTTGGCAAAGGAATATCCTGCTAAAACCATTATCAAGCAAAGTAGTATTGCAAGGGCTCCAATTTTTTTCATAAAAACGATTCTACAATATTTTGCTTTCATGTTAAACAACAAAAGTCTGCTCAAAACCGGTTTTCACCTGAAAATCCCTTCATCTTTGTTAATATTGCTGTAAAACATTTATTTGCGGTTCACTACAAAAATATCTTGCAAAAAATAGTTATTTGCCGGAAAATGATGCATGTCGGCTTTTCAAACAACCATGTATGTTGCGATGAGAAATAAATAGATCTTTCTTTTTATACTTGCTTTTGTCCCTGGTATAAATACAAACATAGAGGGGATAAATGATAATTTACGGACTAATAACACGATTCGGCATTGCAAAAAGTGCATTTTTTATGAGCGTTCTTTGCGTCCTCGTTTCTCTTCTTTTATTCTTTATCATCGCCTTTTTTGCTGGTGGCTACACTGTCCGCCCTGTTGACATTTTCGCATCCCTTATTATTCCTGCCTTTATTGCGCCCCCTGTTTGCATTATTCTTTTGAGGATAGTTAATTTACTCTATCAGGCAAGAGCAGACCTCTTAAAGGCACAGGAGGAACTTGAAAAAAAAGTGGCGGAGCGGACAAGGGAACTTACAAATACAAACGAACTGTTGAGAGAGGAGATAGAAGAGCGAAAGAGAATGGAAGAGGAGCGAAACCAGATGGAAGCATTGCTTATACGTGCAAAGAAAATGGAAGTCGTAGGCATGCTTGCTGGCGGTGTGGCGCACGATCTCAACAATATCCTTGGCGGCCTTGTGACCTATCCGGATTTCCTCATAATGCAGTTGCCTCCGGACAGCCCCATGCGCAAGCCTCTCCTGACGATTAAAAACTCGGGAGAGAGGGCTGCCGCAATTGTACAGGACCTTCTCGCCCTGACAAGAAGAGGGGTCGTTACTAAAGAGCCATTGAATCTGAATGAAATCATTTCTGAATACCTGGCAACCCCGGAACATCAAAATATGCTTAAACAACATCCGGATATACAGGTTGAGGAACATCTCGATAAGCATCTCCTGAATATTCTGGGCTCACCGGGTCATCTTCTGAAAACATTAACAAACCTCCTGTCAAATGCTGTTGAAAGTATGCCTGCCGGTGGAGTTATCTCCATCGCTACCGGCAACCGGCACATGGACAGGCCTGTTAAAGGCTACGACTACATAAAACAAGGGGATTATGTAACTTTAATTGTCTCCGATACCGGGACAGGAATCCCTCCTGAACACAGTGAAAGGATATTTGAACCATTTTTTACAAAAAAAGTTATGGGAATAAGCGGAACAGGACTCGGGTTAACTCTGGTGTGGGGAACAGTTAAAGACCACGAAGGATATATCAGTGTAGATAGCGTTATGGAAAAAGGAACAACTTTTACCCTCTACTTCCCTGTTACCCGCCAGGCACAGGAAGGCAAAGATCATGCGATATCTATTCAAGAACTCATTGGTCAGGGAGAAAAGATTCTGGTTATCGACGATATGGAAGACCAGAGAGAGATTGCCGCAAAAATACTCACCAGTCTTGGCTACTCTCCCGCAACTGTTCCAAGCGGTGAAGAAGCGATAGAATACCTGAAAGGTCATTCCGTGGACCTGATATTGATCGATATGATTATGTATCCGGGTATGGACGGACTTGAAACCTATAAGGAAATACTAAAAATTCATCCTGGCCAGAAAGCCATTATTGTAAGCGGTTTCTCTGAAACAGACCACGTGAAGGATGCCCTACGGCTGGGAGTCGGGGAATATGTCAAAAAACCCTATCAAATTGATAAAATCGGCCTTGCAATAAAGACTGAGTTGAAAAAACCCCCGACAAACTGATACGGAAACAAGAGAAAAGTTTTGATAACCGTATAGATTTGTGGGCAACAACCCTTTAATCAATCGTTATCTTTATGTAAACATGTTCCCCATCAGCCGGTTCAGCATGTGAGTCCCTTTTACCTCGGTTTCAAATAACGGCACAACCGCCCTTACCCTGTCTCCGAATATATTCCAGATTGTAGCCATATGCTCATCCTGCATCTTAACACGGTTACGCACAAACTCTGCAGCATTTGCTGCTACCTGATCTTTCTGGATAATACCATTAACCAGCACACCGCCGACAGGGATGCCGAACTCGTAGAACCAGTTGATAAACCTCGTAATAACAGCTATTGGAAGGGCTTCAGGCAGAGTAGCAAAAAAGAAGGCGGTGAGGTTATTGTCTGTCAGGAGACTTTGCGCCTTTGCCATCCGTTCTTTAAAACTTAAGAGATAATCCATAAGCGGATCTTTCTCTTTTTTCTTTGAAAATGAAAGGGCTTCCCTCAATGTTGTTGCTTCATCCCTGCTTTTCAGCATCTTTTCAACCCATAGAGAATAGACCTTCGACATGCCAAGTAGTCGCCTTGCATTTGCAGTAGGCGCGGTATCAAAGACATAGAAATCATATTCGTCTTTAAACATAATATCCGTCATATTTTCAAACATGGCAGATTCTTCGAAGGCAGGGTTCATAGTGGCAGACTCTACAAATTCATCTGCCTTTGTCGAAAGGTCTGCAAATCTTAAAAACCAGTTGATTTTTTCACGGATTTCATTTTTTGACCGTTCAATCGTATCGTGTGTGTCAATCTCAAAGGCATAGCAGAGTTTCTCGTCGCATACGTTCACAGCCTTCCCGAAAACGTCCTGTCCAAATAAGTTTGAGAGACTATGGACAGGATTGGTAGAGGCAAGAAGCGTCTTTTTCCCCTGTTTAGCTGCCCAAAGCGCAGCAGCCCCTGCCATAACCGTCTTCCCTACCCCTCCTTTGCCGCCAAAAAATATATACTTCAAGTTCGGGTGGTCCTTCATATATTTGGTCATGCTCGTTGTTATTTGATCCATTTTGAGGCTCCTTATTGCCTGTTTTCGGGCTTAGTCAAACATGCGTTCTGCCAGCTTTTCAATCATCTGCAAACCTGTCACATCACGCTCCATCTCAGGCACATAGGCAAGAATCTGGTTTTTAAAGGTATCGTCAATAACCTTCAGGTAATGTTCCTGCATGGTGAGACGATTTTTCAGATACTCAGGAATCTGTTGATTTTTCAGTTCCTCCGGCAAAACACGGTTCACAATGTAACCGCTTAAAGGCACATCGAATTTCGCGAAAAGACCCGCGGCCTTCAAGGTATCATTAATTACCATCTCCTCGGCAGTTACCACGAAAAAAAACGCTGTCCGCTCTTTATCGGTAAGTATCCCCGATGATTTGTTAATACGGTCTTTGATATATAGCAGTTCATTCAATATGGCATCTTCCTCTGCATTTTTCTCGTGACGCATTACGGCAGCTACCTGGTCATATTCACGCATCTCCTGGCGGAGGCCGGTAATCTTATCAATCCATTCGTCATAAACAGATGCCATACTGAGATAATATAATGCATGACCCAAGGGCACAAGGTCATATATGTAGTAGTCAAAACCGCCCTTTACTACAATATCCACAACCTCGTCGAAAATGGCGCTCTCTTCCATAGCCGGTTCTGCCGCTGCCGCCTGTATATAGCTTTCAATCTCTTCAGGGATCTTGTCCATACCGTACATATCGAGTATTTTCTGCCTGATTTCCTGCTGATATTCCTTTACACGCTGGTCTGCGTCTATTTCCTGCGCATAGAGGTTCGGCATGATCTCTGTGGGGCCTTTTCCAAAAATGTCCTTCTGGAAAATATCACTTAACGAAGCTTGAGGATCAACAGAAAAAACAAGAACGCGCTTACCCTGTTTTGCCAGATAATAGGCAGTTGCAGCAGAAAATGTTGTCTTGCCGAGGCCGCCCTTGCCGCCGAACATAATGTAACGTCTGTCCGGGTACTGTTCAAATATCTTTGTTAGCGAAATGGGAACCACCCCCTTTATTAATTTAGGATTTAGAATGTAAAAATTAGAATTTCAGATTTATCAACTGAAACTCTTCACTTCAAACATGGAGCCACTATTTTAAGCCAGTGCGTCGGTTAAATCTTTTTCCCTCAACATTCTTCTCTTCCAGGTTGAAATCTGGGGAACAACATAGGGAAGCAGTCTCAGAGAATAATATGGCGGCAGAATAGGAACACCAAGCATATCGCCCATGGTAATAAGTATGAAAAGATGCTCCATGCTTGCCCGTGTTTTCAGTGCAAATCTCGCCGAGTCATGTGCAGCCACCCCGTATACAAATTCTTTAACAGCCTGAAAGAAACCGCCTTTCTTTTTTTCATCATCGCTCATGGTGCCATCTCCTCTATTAATTTTTAGAATCCATAATTGATACTATGCCTTTGCTGATATTGCCCGGGCTTTTATTAGCCTGTACCGGTTCAACGCTTTAATGCCTTCCACACCAAGAATCAGGGCTGCAACAACAAGAAAAAGACCGACAAGCCCCATGAGGGTGTTGCCTACAAGAGCCTCTCCCGTTACCTTCCCTGAAATAACCTTCTGCAGCAGGCTGTAAGATGTGTAAAGAAGTGCTGCAATGGTTGTAATAAACATAAAGATCATCGGATAGAATGTCCATGCGGCAGGTTTGCCTTCAGACATTAACCAGGCCGTTACCAGTAAAAGCGCAAGGGAAGCCATAAGCTGGTTTGCCCCTCCAAAGAGAACCCATAAATATTGCCACCACCCTGTTAAGACAAGTATCATGCCGAGGGCACATGCTATGAAGGTTCCCACATGGGCATTTCTGAATACAGGACTTATGTCGCTTAACAATTCCGAAGTTGCCACTCTCATAAAGCGAATAACAAGCTGCATAATAGTAACGGCCAGAACAACCATCATAACGCTGCCATAGGAATTGCCCAGATTTAAAGGCATCCCGAGGGCGCCCATGAATTTCGCGACCCCTCCCGCAAAGATGACTCCAGGTCCCTTTGAAATTGCAGCCCCGTATTCAGCAGGGGACGCATAAATAGTTCCGGCAATAATAAGTGCAAATAATGCAAGCATCATTTCGACAAACATAACCCCGGCAGTGACAGGCCGTGCATCCAACTCGTTTTCAAGTTGCCTCGCAGTCCCGGAACTTGATACGATGCTGTGCCATCCGGAAACAGCTCCGCAGGCGATGGTAACAAACATAATGGGCCAAAGAGGACCGATCTTTATCGAAAAATCCGTATATGCAGGCAGGGTGAAATTAGGATGAATGATAAAAACACCGATGATCCCGAAAAATAATCCGAGAAAAACAATGTATGACGCAACATAATTAACAGGGAGTGCGAACCTCCAAATGGGAAGCACTGCTGCAAAATAGCAAAAAACAAAGGCTGCAATCGCCCATAAGACCCTGCTGTTAGAGAGGTCCGTACCGAGTATCCTGTCGGAAGGAGCGATTGTACCAAGCCATATTCCAAGAAGGGCAATAACTACCGTAACAACGGTTGTCAGGATAATATCGCTCCTCCACCGGTAAATCATCTGGCCTGCAAGGACGCCGGCAATAGTTAAAAACAGCCATGCCATAGGAGCTGCCTTAAGCCCGATGGCAGTACTCACCACAACATTGCCGAATGCCCCGGCGATGAGAAGCAGATAGAAATAAATGAATGCGAGAAGGATAACCCGTGCTCTCGGTGAAATAAGTTTATGGCTTAGCCCTCCGAAAGAAGCACCTTCATTTCGCATTGATATTGCTGCGCTTGAATAATCCTGAACCCAGCCGATAAAGAATGCTCCGGCAAGTATCCATATCAACGCGGGAAGCCAACCCCACTGGATTGCGATAATGGGCCCGATAATCGGAGCTGCGCCGGCAATAGACTTGAACTGATATCCGAAAAGAATATTTTTGCTGGTAGGCATAAATTCCACGCCATCCATGTACATTTTTGCAGGGGTCGTCCTTTTCGGATCAGCTTTGATAATCTTTGAATCAATATACTTTGCATAATAACGATAGCCGACAAAGGCAACAACAAAACCCATAACAAGAACAGTAACTGCGTTCATGCTTACCTCCCCTTTTAAGCTTCACGTCAATGTTTCTTCAGAAACAATCATGCCTTAATGACATTATAAGTAAAGTGAAGCAGTTTCAAGTTATTCTATAGATTATAGTTATATTTTTATAATCCGGAAGACCACAAAGTCAAATAAAAAATATATTATCAGCAACCAGATAAAAACAATCACAGAACCGGCAATCCATCCGATTCTTTTTGCGATTTTCCGTTGAGATCCGGCCCTTTCGCGGCATTCATCCATTACTTCTTTCGGGATCATTTTCGTGAGCAGTATGATTCCGGCAGGGATCAATACAAGATCGTCAAGATAACCTATAATAGGTACAAAATCCGGGATAAGATCAACAGGGCTTAAGGCATAGGCAATAATAATGAGGGCGAAAGCTTTAGCATACCACGGAACCCTGGGGTCTTTTGAAGCCAGGAAGAGTGCATGCACCTCGCTTCGTAATCTTTTTGCCTTCTTCTTCCATGACTTTATGTCCACATTATACCTTAAGAACTCTAAGAAGAGATTGTACCCCTTTCAGACCTACATTACCGGCCTGTCCTAAAAGATATTGTATTATTTATTCCATTGTCAGAAACAGGTTTTTTACTCTGCATCGAGCTTCTTTCTGATATCGTTCCAGAAATTCATAATCTCTCTTTTGGAAGGGGGTTTCTTCATATCAAACCCTTTTTCTCCAATATAGCTATCAAAGTGTTTTGTGATGAATGTATCGGGGATACTATCAATAATCGTGTACAGATCCTTTTTGCCTGCTGACTGAATTTTTATTATTGCGGCAGACCTGTCCATTTTCTCATCTATCCCGTAAGCGGTCTTCACGTCCTGTGGCAACCCCTTCATGTCACTGTAAATGGCTGTATACTTGTTTGCGAATTCCTGATCATCCATCTTTTTGAGCTTAGCTATATTGGTCTCCTTTATTTTGTCAATATCAGTTACCGCAATGTAGCCCTTTGCAAAGAGCTTAACCACTGTACCGACAATAAATTCTTTTGTCTTCTGTACATCAAAGTCATTATCATCTTTCCCTTCCGTAGTACAGAATGCTTCACATATCAGGAATAGTCCGAGGATGATTGCCGTAAAACCGATAATGCATACCTTTGTCCTGTTCATATCGGATAAGTTTACGCTGCTGTTGAACCACTGTCAATGCCTTTGATCCCTGTTAATTTTATCGTTTTAGGCAATGGTTTTGTAAAGTCATCCACTGGAAAATATATTGCAAACTTTTTTCAAAAAGTTTACTGTTTACCAAGGAGCTGCTGAATATGAAAATGATAACTTTGATATTCGCTATATTACTTATGATAACCGGCAATGGATATGCCTCGAATGGCGCATTCGACAAAGCTGATGTAAACAAAGACGGCAAAATTGATGAAAAGGAATTTGATACGGCTGTTAATAATAAATTTAAGCAATATGATAAAAATAATGACGGTGTTATTGACTATAAAGAGCTTAATATTGCGAAAGATGCTGATGCAGCCAAAGAATTCAAGTTTATGGACAAAAATAAAGATGGAAAAGTAAACAAAGAAGAATTCAAGGCTGCTGCATTTGAGAGATTCAAACTTTTTGATAAGAGTAAAGACGGTACACTCAGCACGCCTGAGTATAAAGCTGAACGGGCGCTTCCTATTCTAAAATTCTATTTTTAATCAACAGCCGCATGAGGTTTTCAGGAATACGTCAGCCAAACCCCTGAAGCCAACCCGGCAAAGTCGGGTGGTTACGGGCAACAAGCCCCAAGTTATATTGCAGGAACGCACATACAATCCCCTCTTGACATGGCATAGAGTATAAAGCATAATTTACCCGATGAAAAAATACACCCTGCATAGGGATACTGCACCGAAAACACCCCTTATTGAATATGAAAAAGAACTGAATGAGGAACAATTAAATGTAGTAATGTGCGGAAATGGGCCTATTCTTGTCATAGCAGGCGCCGGAAGCGGCAAGACACGGGTTGTCACATACCGGGTTGCAAGACTTCTCGAACAGGGAGCGTCACCAAACAGCATACTGCTCCTCACATTTACCAACAAGGCTGCACGGGAAATGCTCCACCGCGTGGAACACCTGATAAAAATAGACACCAGGTATATATGGGGCGGTACGTTCCACCACATCGGGAATATGATATTAAGACAACATTGCGAACTGCTCGGTTTCAAAAAAAACTTCACGATCCTCGACAATGAAGATGCAAAAGACATGATCGAGCTTGCAGTGAAAGACCTGAAGATAGACAAAAAGGAAAGGAGATTCCCGAAAAGCACATTGATAAAAAAGATACTGAGTTATTCCGTAAATACAATGGATAATGTAGAAGCATGCATTAAAGAAAGATATCCCTTCTTCATTGACATAATCGATGAAATATCGGCAGTAGAAAAAAAATATACTGAAAAGAAAAAGGTTACGAATTCAATGGATTTCGATGATCTGCTTTTTTTCTGGCACAAGATACTATTGGAAAATGAACATTTGAGGGCGCATTATGCCCAGGTTTTTTCTCACATTCTCGTAGATGAGTATCAGGATACAAACAGGATACAGGCACAGACCGTTGACTTCATGGGGCTTATAAACAGAAACGTAATGGTTGTAGGTGACGACGCCCAGAGTATTTACTCTTTCAGGGGCGCAAACTTTCAAAACATCCTTGAATTTCCGAAAAAATATGAAGAAACCAGGATGTTTAAGCTTGAGACTAATTACAGGAGCACCCCTGAGATACTGGAGCTTGCAAATGACTCCATATCGCAAAATAAAAAGCAATTTTTAAAAAACCTGAAGAGCATAAGGGGCAGCGGCGTAATTCCGGTTGTAACGCATTTAAGAGATGTTATGCAGCAGGCGGAATTTGTTGCGCAGAGAGTACTCGAATTGAGAGACGAGGGCGTGCCTCTGAATCAAATAGCTGTCCTCTACAGGGCACACTACCATGCCATGGAGCTGCAGATGGAGCTTACCCGCAGAGACATCCCCTTTGAAATAAGAAGCGGACTGCGTTTCTTTGAACAGGCCCACATAAAAGATGTTGTTTCGTTTTTAAGGATTATGAACAACATATATGATGAAGTCTCATGGAAAAGGATGTTGAAGCTATTCCCCAGGGTAGGCAACAGAACTGCAGATCACATCTATGAATATATCAAAACCTGTCCTGATCCGGTTCATTCATTTATCTCAAAGGATATTGTTGAACATTTTAAGGGTATACAAAAGGAAAACATTGAAATATGGTCAAAACTATTCAATGAACTTTCCGTACTGTTGGAAGAAGAAGCATTATCCGACATGATCTCCGCTGTCCTGAAGCATGGCTATTCGGAATATCTTAAATATAACTACCCCAACTCTGATTCAAGGCTTGAAGATATCGGACAACTGATGAACTTTTCCACCCAGTATCAGTCTCTTGAAGCCTTTTTAAGCGAGTTATCCCTGTTAAGCGGCGTCAGTGGTGAAGAGGTTGTAAGCGCCGCCATGGATGATGAAAAAATGATCTTAAGCACCATTCATCAGGCAAAGGGGCTTGAGTGGAAAGCAGTATTCCTCATATGGTGTGCTGAAGGGAGATTCCCGAACCCGAAGGCCATAGAAGAAGGCAACGATGAGGAAGAAAGAAGGCTTTTCTATGTGGCTTCTACACGGGCTATGGACGAATTGTATCTGTGTTATCCACTTCTGACTTTCGATAAACAGGCAGGCCATATCATCCTTAAACCTTCAAGATTTATCTCGGAATTAAAAGGCAGCACATACGACGAATGGCATGTATCGGAGTAACAACGCCTCTTTCTGGCTCTCCCTGTTTGTCTCCAGGAATAAGAGATTTCTGGGATATTTATCGTCTTCTTTATCCTGAATTTCATACCATCATCCAAGACTTTTACAAAACTTCATAAACACCGTCATATCAGTAAAACCGGTAGCGAAAGTAATTGAACCTCCCCGCAGCAGAGCTGCGAGGTATCAGAGGAATGGGGAACATGACTCTTCCCCCTCACCCTGCCCTCTCCCTCAAGGGGCGAGGGAATATGGTTACCCCTAAGCAGAGCTTCGAGGAATCAATTGATTGAATATACCGGATATCTCACCTCCCTGGGATTACTGCCTGCTTCATTTTACTTATTCATTTACGCGGGAATAACAATAAAGAACATCATAGTGTTTTTGCAAAGGTCTCTTCTGTATAATGCTCCGATACAAAATATATTATTCATTTCTTTACTTATGGATTTGTATTATATAATTAAAAGTCATGGGCAGGATCCTCCTTATATCTACTCTGATTATAGTTACACTTCAGGCATGGACCACAACATCAGCAATATCCTTAGAAGACGCAAAAAAATTAACCGCTTCTATGACAGACGAAGAGGTCTTTGTACCCCCGCCACGGCGCATTGACGATATAACCAATATACTGAACCAGCCCGGCAAGTTTAATAAAAGCGCCACTATGAAATTTAAAAGTAAAGCTGACTCGGTTCCGCCGGCAGGAGAAAGCAAACAAGGTCTGGCAGCCTTTTATAGAGATAGAGCTATTGCCGCATGGCAATTAGGCCGCTACAATCAGACAATAGAAGATAGTGCCATGGCAGAGCAATATGCCGAAGAGGCAGGGATCATGGATCCGGATTTGAAACATCGACTTGCAGTTGCAGAGATGGATACCGGTAAATATCGGCGTGCCATACAGTTACTGGAAGAAAACATTAAAAAATCAAACTACATTGCCAGTTATCAGATGCTTGTATCTGCCTATACCCTCACAGGAGACATTGATGCTGCAAAAAAAACAAAACAGGACGCCATCAAAAGCTGTGAGACAAAACAGACTGGCAGAGGGGGTGCAAAAAGGGCTAGAAGGTCAGAACTATGTGAAATTATGAAAGTCGATATAGAAGCAAGAATACTCGAATCCCAGGGCAAATATGCCGAGGCAGAGCAGTACATTCATGAAACAATTAGAAGAACTATGGCGCTTCAATTTGAAGATACTTCTCCTGGAACCATACTTCGCCGGAAATTATGGCTTGCACGAAATCTGTTTTTGCAGGAACGATTCTTCGAATCCGAGATAGCAACCCGTGATGTTCTCAATGCATCGCTCGGTCATGGCGGACAAGAATCTTCACAGACACTCAGTTCGCTTCTCTCACTATCTTCCTGTCTTGCCGTACAGGGAAGAATAGAGGAGGCGGAGAAATTGTTCTCCTTAGCCGTTAATATCCTTGAATCATCCGGATTTTCAAACGATTCACGGATAGCGGGTCAGATAAGGAGTAATTACGGGGTATTGCTTACCGCTAAAAGTGATTTTAAAGGCGCAATGGAACAGTTTAACCTTATAAAATCAGGTTTGCAGGAAAATCATTACATTTACGAGAAAATTTTTGCAAAAAATCCGTCGCTCCTCCTTTCTCTCTTGATGACCGGCCATGCCGAAGAGGCAATGAGTTTAATAAAGCGCAGATATGAGAATCTAAAAACAGTTCTTGGTGAAAGAAACTTCAATACCGCCCTGATGCTGGCTCTTCGCGGAATGGCATATTCCCGCATGGGAAATATAGAACAGGCCGTAAAAGACCTCTCAGGTTCTGTTGATACCTTGATGGAGTATAGCACTGAAAAGGGCAGTTATCTAAAAAACCAGCAGGTAAAGATTATCATCCAGGACTATATGCAGCTTCTTGAAAAGATTTACGGAACCCATTTTGAGACGGAACTTCAGCTTGATGCTGCCGGATTAATGTTTAAGCTCTCTGAGATGATGCGCGGTCAAACTGTACAGAACGCTCTTTTGGCAAGCAGTGCAAGGGGGGCAGAAACAGATCCTGAAATTATCAATATGATCCGCCAGGAACAGGACTCTTTGAAACAGATAGACGTTATAGAGGCGGCAATACTTGAAAATATCGCGGCGCCTTCTGACCAGCAGAATCCGCAATTAATCAAGAGCCTCCATGCAAAGCTGAATACCCTCCGGCAGGCAAGGATTGCCATACTGGAGGAGCTTAAAAAGCGTTCTAAAAAATATGCATATTTTGTCAGTCCTCAGTTTCCTCTCCCCTCTTCAATACAAAAGCATCTCCATCATCGTGAAGCATTGGTCTCGATCTATACTACAGATAATCGAACCTATATATGGGCAATTCCCCAGACAGGCCATGTACGGTATGCTTCTGTGCCAGTATCTCAAAAGGGACTTGAGAAGATTGTTGCTTCGCTGAGGGAATCCCTTGACTCGAATCCTCTCACACTAAAAGATATTCCATTATTCAACACTGACTCTGCATATGAATTATATCGTACACTTCTTCTCCCGGTAAAGGATGGGTGGAAAGATGCCCAAAATGTGCTCTTTATTGTAAATGAACCGCTTAGCCGGATACCCCTTGCTGTCATCACCACAGAGCCTTTTAAATCCACAGAACAGGAAAAAATTCCCTTCGAACAATACAAAAAAACCCCCTGGTTCATTCGCCATGCATCGATAACCATGGCGCCCTCTGCATCCTCATTCATCGCCCTTCGCATTTTGCCCATGGGTAAACCACACAAGAAGATGTTTGTCGGATTTGGCGACCCCATTTTTAGCCTTGATCAGTTTGCAATGTCTGAGAAAGAAAGCAGTGCAGTACAAGTACGGAGCGTACGCCTCACAAACAGGGGTGGGCTTGATAACGCTGCGATCAACTCAAGCCGGCTCGAAAACCTTCAGCGCCTTCCTGATACCGCTGAAGAGCTCAAAGCTATTGCCGCAATATTAAAAGCCGATGCTCTCCATGATGTCTTTTTAGGTAAAAATGCATCGAGAAGCACGGTGAAGACAATGGACCTTTCTGACCGCCAGATTGTTGCATTTGCCACCCATGCACTTGTCCCCGGCGAGCTGGATGGACTGGACCAGCCGGCCCTTGCCCTCTCATCTCCTGCCGTTACCGGAAAGAAAGAGGATGGCTTACTTACTATGGGCGACATTATGAAGCTTAAGCTAAATGCTGATTGGATCGTTCTATCTGCCTGTAACACAGGCGCCGCAGAAGGTTCCGGCGCCGAGGCTCTCTCCGGGCTTGGAAAGGCATTCTTTTATGCAGGAACGCGGGCTGTCCTTGCAACAATGTATCCTGTTGAAACAACATCGGCGAAGAAACTCACCATAGATCTCTTCCGTAATCGGATTAACCACAAAGAACATACCCGTGCACAGGCACTCCAGAAGGCGATGCTTGACCTCATTAATGACCCTGGATATATCGACCCTGGCTCCAAAAAAATTGGAGCAAGTTATGCCCATCCGCTATTCTGGGCGCCTTTTGTCCTGTACGGCGAAGGGGGAGATTGATGGATTATCAACTTTATGCTGTTACAGATAATAATCCGACCTTGTCTTATTTTTCTTCACATTTGTATTTTCACCTGACATTTTCCCCTGATTGTGCAGATTCCTTTGTTTTCTTTTGTGGCGTATGCTACTTTTTGTGAGCGTTACAGATAACTTTTCCGATTTTTATCCTTCAGGACTTAACGGAGCAGCAACAAATGGATGGAGAAAATATTTATAAAAAACTGCTCAGTGCTATATCTCTTTTTTTAGCTAAGATAAGACTTTTCCCCCACTATTTAGACTGGCGGTGGTGGGAGAGGGAGCAAAAACTATCTTTTCTTATCAATATATGTATCGGATTTGCCTTGGGAATCGCTTTCTTTTTTATGACTCACTTACAGTACATGGAAAATGTCTTCAATTCCACAGTAGACAAACTTATAAAGAAGGAAGCCGCTGCATTTTTAAAAACATCCGAAAAATGCTTTAAGCAACCGTCTCAATATAAAGAATGCAAAAATATACGTAACAAGATATCAAACCATATAGTATTCATCGATATCGACAGCGATACATATAGTAGATGGGGAGAGCCCTTATTCATCCCAAGAAAACAAATAGCAAAATTCTTAAGATTAGCAGACAAGAATAGAGCTAAGGTTGTGTACCTTGATACCATATTTGACTACCCTTCGAATTATCCGGAGGAAGACGCTGAACTAAGAAAATGCTTAGAGAACATAACAAAAAGAAAATCAGAACTCAAAATTATATTCCCGACAATTAAAGGCATCATCAATAATAAAATTAAAAAAAATATTTTTGATGATGTGATAAACAAAAATCCTAATTTTTATCGGGGGTTTCCATATGCATCTTTTTCAAAATCCGACAGGGTTGTTCGCTATATACGCTATTATGATATAGCGAAGGGCACTGATGGTGAGAATACTGTTTTATGGGGAGTGCCCGTTTTATCTGTTGCCCTGTTTACCAACGATTTCCCCAGATTAAAGGCATTAGAATCAAAAATTCTCGACGACTTTAAGTATGAGAGGACAAAAAAACATATTGTTGGATTATCAAATAATGGTCTTATAGAAATAGGAAACAATGAGCTTTTTTCAAACAGGATACGATTTGCTTTTTTACCGCCAGGTACATTAAATAGTGAAGGGAATCTGTTCGCTGAAAGGATCCTGCCGGATGAAGTTGAGGCATTGCAGCAGGACTTAAATGACAAAATAGTCATCATCGGTACATCAAGTCCGGATAAAGAGGGTTGGTATCGAACACCTGTTGGAGATATGGCGGGAATATATATTATCGGAAATGCAATGAATGTCTTACTGGGGAATTGGCAGGTTCGTGATGCACCGTTATGGGTTGGCTTTTTAATCAATTTATTGGTTGTCATATTTGCATGCTATATGTTCGTGCATTTTCCTCCATCGACTGCCAGAATAATTACCGTACTTTTTGCTTCTATACTATTGACACCGATAACATACTATTTTTATGTGGAATACGGGATTTTTATAAATACAATTTTTCTTTTTATGAATTTGGTTATTCCTGTTATGGCTATGGGATGGTACAGGATTCAGAAAACTATAAAGAAAATTGTTCCAAACACAATATTAAGGTTCTTATCTCGATATTAATGCAATATAAAATGGAATGTCTCGTTTATTATTATTTTCTGTAATGATTGTAATATCGCTTTTCCAATTCTCGAATTATATCCCCCTGATCTTTTGTAAATTGTGAGGTGTTTTCTTTTAATAATTGATGACTCAACCAATACAGGTCTATTTTATCGGGGTTCGCATCACTGATAAGCTGAAAATACACCGCTTTCCTGATCAAGCTGTCAGGTATAGCAATATTCTCATTATCAATAACCATTAATCCTTTGAGGACTTCCTCTTGAGTAGCTTCATCCATCAAAACAATATCGAGCCTTCGTTTTACGGTATCCTTATTTATGTAGACTGTGTAGCTTTCAAGTGGCTCAACCCCTATCTCTGATGGAACAAGGGATATCGCCTCCTTGCTTTTAATCGGTTTTTCATAGACCTTTTGGCCTTTTGTGTTGATAATTGCAATTGATTTGACGTCTTCATTTGCGCCGGAGATTATTATCGGGTAATTCCGCATTAAAGTTGCCTGTAATGGAAATTGTTCTTTTTGTTTCCGACCTCTTGTTACCAGCGGAACTGCCACATGTTCTACGGGTTTGACAAAATCGTTAATATATTGTTTCAAACCAGCCGTATATGTACTGGCTTTAAATTTCTCAGTCTGGCTTGACACAATCTCCATTGATGTTTCACTCCTGGGTACTCCGTTCGCATATGGCGCCCATTTTATCTTCAACATGTTTACTGATGGTTTTTTATTTATAATATCGCCAATGTATAACTGCTTCCTATCACCACACAGATATGTCTTGCCTGTATGAGTAAGCTGACAATCTTTCTCGTATCCACTAAGTATAATGCCTACATGGTTTTGGGCATAGATTGTTCCCATTGGGAAGAATATGATACAGCCAAAGATAAAAATGATAAATTTTTTCATTTTAACTTCTCCAATTATTATATATTCTAATCATAGATGATATTATTAAAACGTTTTGTTTTCAACTATATTCAGAGATAAACGGTTACATTTAAAAGTAAAAGTTTGGTATGCCTCATCCTGCTTACTTTATGGGTCACTGCATCCATTTGCATTGCATCTGATTCACCGGTGGGCGTTGTGATAATATATGGAAAGGGTGGATCCCCCAGTCATTTGTCTCTAATGTGTCTTACAGGGAAACTCAGAGGTAATGGTTTCAATATAATAGCCCCGGAAATGCCCTATTCTAAAAGTCGGGCCCCTTGAGGGGGACATAGTTCAGTTGATTCCGTTGACATCCTTTTTTAATCGGGTAGAATTTATCCATGCCACGAGGGCCGGGATTCGACATGGAATGAGCACTCCGTCATGTCATGGTAAGGGGAAAAACAGGACAGGCTGCTTTTCGGGTCGGCAAAACATCCATCTCGTGAGTTTAATATTCATTATTTACAACCTGGGACCGCCACTTCAAGACATTTGCGTTCACATTGGACGCAACTTCTTAAATCGTCTCAAATCCATTACAGAAGCCATTTTGCACGAATTAACTTTTAACGGCAAAGACTATGGGGTCAAATCTTTATTCTTGACAGTGCCCTTTTATCGATATCGTCGCCTTACCGGGAGAGGTGGTGCTGCGCCTCCGGTTTTGGCAGCGGCTCCATGTGACGGCTGGGTGGGGCGTGTCTTGGGCCGGGTGCCCGCATCCGTGCGTGCACCGGTCTGCGTCGCTTTCGGCTGTGTCCGGTGGCGCTGCGGCTCGCGTGGTTGGCGTGCAAATTCGGCATCGCGTGACGGCGCTGATTTCTTATAATCAAAATCCTTCAGTATGCGGCGTTCGATTTTTTCGCCGAGCACACGCTCAATACTCTTGACCAGAGGCTCGTCCTCACGGCTGACGAAAGTGAAGGCGTCGCCGGTCTTTGCAACGCGGCCAGTACGGCCGATGCGGTGCGTATAAGCATCCGTTGTATCCGGGATGTCATAGTTGATTACATGGGATATGCTCAAGACATCAATGCCACGGGCCGCGATATCGGTGGCCACCAAAATCTGGTACGAGCCGTTGCGGAAGCCGTCAAGCGCGTCCTGGCGTTTGTTCTGCGACAGGTTCCCCTGGAGTGAGGCAGCCTTATACCCTGCCTTCACAAGCTCTTGTCCGATGCGTTTGGCCCGGTGCTTGGTGCGTGTAAAAATAAGGATGGATTCCGTATCAGTTTGCTTCAGTATCTCCATGAGGAGTCCGGTTTTCAGATGCTGCTCGACCGGGTAAAGGGCATGGGACACGGTGTTTGCCGGGCCTGTATGACCGACCTTCACTGTGACCGGATCATGCAGCACTTCGTCCGTCAGTTTTCGGATATTATCGGCCATGGTGGCAGAGAACATCAGCGTCTGGCGCTTTAAGGGCAATTGTTTGACGATACGCCGGATATCGGGCAGGAAGCCCATGTCGAACATACGATCCGCCTCATCAAGAACAAGGACCTCCAAGCCGGCAAGGTTGATCGTCCTCTGGTTAAGGTGATCGAGTAACCGGCCAGGACAGGCGACGACGATATCGACGCCGGCGCGCAGTTTCTGGATCTGCGGGTTCACACCCACACCGCCGTAAATTGTGCAGCTCCTCAGGTGTGTGTTACGTCCCAGTTCTCCAATCGATACGTGGATTTGCTCCGCCAGTTCGCGCGTGGGCGCGATAATCAGGGTGCGGACCTTGCCTCGTGGACCCCGCAGCAAACGATCCAAAATCGGCAGCACAAAAGCCGCTGTTTTGCCGGTTCCGGTCTGGGCAAGGCCCATAACGTCTTTACCTGCAAGGACCGGCGGGATTGCCTGCACCTGGATAGGAGTCGGAATTTCGTAGCCGAGCGCCTTGACGCCTGCCGTTATTTGCGGATGAAGCTTAAACGAACTAAAACTCATAGTTATCTTCCTTATAAAGAGAAATTAGTAGCTGAAGCAGGGTATGACCGAAGATTATCGTTTTACAGGAAAGTTTTTTGGACGAACTTTAAAATGACTCTCTAACACGGCTTTTAGTCAGTACTTCATTACTTAACCCATAGTATAAGCTTATTCGGCAGCCCCGTCAAGCGACTTCCAACAACCTTCCGGGAATGAGTGTTATGCGCCCCCGGCAGAGCCAGAGGTTTTCCTGATAAATACACCAATTCGGATTCATACATAGCACCCAGAGGGTACCCGGGTAACGAAGTTACCTGTCCGTCATAGCCAAGGGACAGGCGGGAATGAACCTCCCCGCAGTAGAGCTGCGAGGTATCAGCGGATTGGGGAACATGATTACTCCCCCCTCACCCTACCCTCTCCCGCAAGAAGCGAGGGAATGTGGTTGCCTCAAAGCAGAGCTTCGAGGAATCTATTGATTGAAGGCAAATTGGTATTATCCCCCGCCAAGCAGGATTAGAGAAACTGTTATTGTATCCCCGTCCTGGAGTCCGGTATCCAGGCCTTGTGGAAGGGTATAATAAAGTACATCGTTCAGGCGTACCTCGAAAAGGTCGTCAAGCCTTAGTTCCCCTGTACGGGAGTCGATGATTTCCTTAACAAAATGGGTATCCGCGAGGACCTTATTAAGGAAATCCCTCAACGTGCCGGTTTCCATTTTCACTTCATCCGGTATTTCAGGGATATTTATCATCTTCTTTACTTTTAGCTTCATGCCGGCATCCGGAACTTATACCAATTCGGATTCATACATAGCACCCAGAGGGTACCCGGGCAACGAGGAACACCCGCAAGCGGGTACCCGGGCGGGGCATACAAGGGTTTATTTAGCTCACACAGTGAGCGAGAAGGGAAGGCTCCGACAGCTTTGCTGCGGGAGGGGGCGACGTAAGCCCCAGAAATAGCGGAGCACGACGACGAGGTAACGAAGTTATATGATTGAAGGCGAATTGGTATTATATTTTCCTCTCGTATCTCTGCCAGTATTTTTCCCTTATCTGCCGCTTAAGTATCTTCCCCTGGGGGTTCTTGGGCAGAGATTCGACAAATTCCACTGATCTCGGGGCTTTGTACCGGGCAAGGTGTTCCTTGCAGAAAGCGATGATTTCATCGCTCCCCACCTCTTGCCCTTCTTTCAAAGTCACCACTGCATGTACCCGCTCCACCCATCTCTCGTCGGGTACACCAATGACAGCAGCTTCCAACACTGCTTGGTGTCTGTAAAGGACTTCTTCAATTTCCCTGGGAAAGACATTCTCCCCGCCTGTGATGATCATGTCTTTCTTCCTGTCCACGATATAGATGAAGCCTTTTTCGTCATAATAACCCATATCACCGGTATGGAGCCATCCATCGATCATAACATTATGTGTTTCATCAGGCTTGCGCCAGTAGCCCATCATCACAGATTTGCTCTGTACCACAATTTCTCCCACCACGTGAGGCTTTACATCATTACCATCCTCATCCACAATTCTTGCATGGACCCAGATGCAAGGCTGCCCGCAGGAAGCAAGCACTTTTTGTTCTTCAGGAGACATATCCGGAACCTGATGGAATTCCAGTGAAAGAATGGCTATATCAGGCCCGGATTCTGACTGTCCGTAACCCTGTCCGAAAATCGGCCCGAATCGGGTAATGCCTTTCTGCAGAAGTTCTAACGGCATGGGGGAGGCTGCATACCATATCTGCTTGAGACTTGTCAGATTGTACTTATTAATGTCGGGCAAAGCCAGCATGCCTACAAGCTGAGTGGGAACAATATGTATATCCGTTGCCCGCTCATCCTGAATGGTCTGAAGGGTAGCTGCGGGATCAAAAGACCTCTGAGTCATTATCACGTTACTTGCACCCACATAAAAGAAGGCCCAGAAATGGGACCAGCCGCCGATATGGAACAGGGGCAGGATCATGACGTGTTTGTTGTTCGGTTGAAGACCCGCTGTGAGCACCTTGGTACGTGCCTCTTCCAGCTTACGGAAATGGTTGTAGATTGCACCACGGGGAACACCGGTGGTTCCACTGGTATAAAAGATTACGAAGGGGTCGTCCTCTTCAACCTGTACATCCGGCTCTTCTTTTGAAAATGTTTCGATCAGTGTATTATAGGTAAGCATTCCCGGAACAATCCCCTCAAGGGAGATATAATGTCTCACCCCTTGCAGGCGGGGTCTCAACTGATCAATTATTTCCACCAACTCCGGGCCTAAAAAAAGAACTTTGACCTCGGAATAATTAATTATATAATCGAGTTCATCTGCCTGCATCCTTGGGCTGAAGGGGGATACAATGAATCCGCCCTTCATTCCTGCCCCGTAGACGTCAGTATACTCGAGACAGTTCCAGGAAAGGATGCCTATACCATCACCCTTCTTGAGTCCCAGTTCCTGAAGTGCGTGGATGAGGCTATTCACGCGGATATTATATTGAGAAAAGCTAATCCTTTGAGCGCCGTATATAAACGCATTTCTGTCAGGGCGGAGAAGCGCATTTCTGTAAATAATGTCTGCATAGGTACCTATCGGGTATCGACTGAGCTCTTTGAGTATTAATGTTTCCGGCATCTGGACCTCCCGTGGAGCTTCCTCTTCTCACTCAATGTGTGAGCAGCAGAGCAGCCCTTTATTTCTACCATTTTCCTTTCTCTTTCAGCGCCCTCACTATCTTCTCCGGTGTAACAGGAAGTTCCTTGAACCATATACCCGTGGCATCGTGGATGGCGCTGACAACTGAAGGAGGAGTGCTCACATGACTTCCTTCAGAAGCTTCCTTTGCCCCGAATGGACCGTCAGGGTCGTCAGTAATAATATCTATTACCTTTATGTCGGGTACATCGGTAGAGCGGGGCATCTTGTAATCAAGGAAGGTAGGGTTAAGCGTCTTGCCCCTGTTCATGATAAAATCTTCATAAATAGCCTGTCCCATACCCTGTACAGCACCGCCTTCGTTCTGGCTCTCAGCTCCGATGGGATTCAGCGGCCTCCCACAGTCGTGGGCAATCGTAAAATCGGTAACCGTAACATGTCCGGTCTCCATATCCACGCCGGCGCGGGTCGTCTGTGCGGTAAAACTGAAAGCCGTACCGGAATTGCCTCTACCCGTCTCGAAATCGAGCGGCTCGATTCCATAGCCTGAGTACCCCTTCCCCATAATAACGGCGCCGGAACCGGAATAACAAGCAATCTTGGCCAGTTGCTCAAAAGATATCTGTCTTGACAGATTGGATTTAAGACTAACTATTGAGTTCCTGATTTCAATCTCCTCCGGCTTCACCTTCCACAGGGGGCCCAGTATATCAAGGAGCTGTTTTCTTGCATCAGCAGCGGCTATTTGAACGGCCTGACCGGCAAGGACCGTTACGCGGCTCCCGTAACTTCCAGCATCAACAGGAGTATAGAACGAGTCAACCCGCTTAAAATCAATATCCTGGAGTTTTACCCCCAATTCCTCTGCAGCAATCATGGCAAGCACCGTGTCGGACCCCTGTCCGCAGTCAGTAGCGCCGGTGATCAGATTCACGGTACCGTCTTCGCATATTCTGACAATCGCTCCGCAGGATTGGTGGCCAAGCTGACGAGCCCCGCTCATATAAGCGGTGGCCGACATTCCCACTCCATAGGAGATGCTGCCGCTTTGTTTCGGGGCCTTGTCTTTTTCTGCCCAGAGCGGGTCTCCGGCAAGGGTCTGGATCGCTTCCTTAATCCCGCAGGTCTTAATGGTTATATCGTTGATTGTCCTGTACACTGTACCAGGTTCCGGATTGTCGATTGCATTGCGCATGCGGATATCCATTGGGTCAATACCGAGTTCCTCGGCCATCATTTCCATCTGGATCTCACAGGCAAAGCGTGTGTGTGTTACACCGTGACCCCGCATTGCAGCGCAAATAGGGTTATTTGTAAATGCCCTGTAGGCTTCATGCTTAAAGTTGGGAAGTTTATAAGGCAGGGGTGTGGCACATCCGGTAAGATACATGGTGAGGGGACTCACAGCGGTATAGCCGCCACCGTCAGCTACAACACGGCTTTGAATGGCAGTGATAAGTCCATCTTTTGTCATACCCATCTTGTTGTAAACAAGCATGGAATGTCTCCTTTTGGAAACGGTCAGTTCCTCTTCCTGTGTGTAAACGAACTTAACCGGTTTCCCTGTCTTTTTAGAAAGCATTACTGCACAGAAATCACCGGCTACAGAGTCATTCTTTGTACCTCCGAAACCGCCGCCGATGAAAGGCTGGATCACCCTTATCTTTGACAGGGGAAGTCCGAAACAGGCTGCAAGGTGCCGGTAATGGAAGTAGGGGCTCTGCTTTGCCGCCCATACAGTAATGGAACCGGAAGGATCATACCAGGCCAGCGATGCAGGCGGTTCCAGATAGCCCTTTGTTGCCCTGGAGGTCCTGAAGCGATCTTCTTTAACCAGATATGATTCTGCAAAGGCTTTTTCCACGTCGCCGAAGTTCCAGTGGTACTCCACGCTCACATTATTGGGCCGATAACTATGGATAACCGGAGCACCTTCCTGCATTGCCTCCTCGGGGTCAAATACCCCCGGAAGTTCTTCATATTCCACATCTATAAGATCACATGCCTCTTCAGCAATATCCTCATCGATGGCTGCAACACCGGCGACACCCTCCATATAATAACGAACCTTATCCATGGCTAATGGCGGTTCATCTCTGGTGGTTGCCATGAAACCCCAGGTCCATCCGTTAAAATCTTTTGCAGTAACAACAGCTTTTACACCGGGAAGGCGTTCTGCCTTGCTCGTATCGATGTTAACAATTTTTGCATGAGCATAGGGTGAGCGTACCACTTTACTCCAGAGCATGCCGGGCAGGGAATAGTCGGCAGCATACTTTGCCTGGCCCATAACCTTTTCTCTGCCGTCAACCCTTGGGACACGTTTACCGATTACATTATATTCCTTCATACCTCACCCCCGCCTTGCCGAACCTTCTCGGCAGCTACTTTCACCGACTCGATAATCTTGGTGTAGCCTGTACAGCGGCAAAAATTGCCTTCCAATCCTTTGCGTATCTCTTCATCGGTAGGGTTATTATTCGCATCAAGGAGCACCTTTGCGGAAAGGATCATGCCGGGAGTGCAAAAGCCGCACTGCATGCCGCCCATTTCAAGAAACGCCTCCTGTATCGGGTGAAGTGTCGCCCCATCGGCAAGGCCTTCTATAGTTGTAATCTCTTTGCCGTCGGCTTCCGCTGCCAATACCAGACAGGCGTTAACCGCCTTGCCTTCCATGATTACCGTGCAGGCCCCGCATTCTCCTGCATTGCAGCCTTCCTTTGTTCCTGTTAATCCCAAATCATCCCGTAAGATTTCAAGGAGTGTTGACCATGGTTTAACCTGGAGTTCATAATCTCTTTTGTTAACGATTATATATATATGTTCCATCTGTTCCATCGCTTCCTCCTTACCGAACAAGGACCTGCTTAAGAGCACGTTTCGTCAGGATATACACCATATCGCAACGGTATTCAGCCGATGCCCGATGGTCATCTATGGGATTGCACTCTGTAACGGCTGTCCGGGCTGCCTCTTCAATGATTTCAAGCGTTGGTTTCTGACCCCGGAGAACAGCTTCAGCCTTTCTCCAATCCTGATATCTTTACATATACCATCAACATATGCACCATGGGCAGCTACACCCACAATCGCCAAATCCATTGAGTGCCGTGGTGCAAGCTTCAGATAAACCCCGCGGCTCCTCGGGGGCGACTTTGGAACTACGATTTCAAGGAGCATTTCCTCTTTTTCAAGGATTGTTTCGCAGGGGCCGGTAAAGAATTGATCAATGGGAACTATACATTCTCCCTTTGGACCTTTAATCTTTACAAATGCCTCAAGCGTCAGCAGCGCCGGGGCGCTGTCGGCAGAGGGGACAGCATTGCAGATATTGCCGGCAAAGGTTCCCCTGTTCCTTATTTGAGGAGCGGCCATACCCGATGCAGCCTGTGCGATGGATGGAAAGTGTTCCCGGATAACAGGCGACTGCTCTATGGCGCTGATTGTGGTCAGAGGGCCGATCCTCAGACCGGACTGCTCATCATAGGAAATAGCGTTCAGTCCCTTTATTGCTTTCAAGTCAATCAAATGTCGAGGTACATTAATCGCCCGTTGTTTTAACTGTGGAATCAGATCAGTGCCGCCGGCAAGGAGCCTTGCCGTCCCTTTGTGCTCGTTTAGAAGCGCTAAGGCATCATCAAGTGTCTTCGGCATAACGTAATCAAATCTTGGCAATTTTCGGTAAAACACAGCCATGATAGACTCCTTTAAAAATATATTTGACCGGCATAAATTTATAACATAAGACCTTTGTAAAACTCCACAAACACCGTCATACCGGCAAACACCGGTATTTTCTCTTGCGCAGGCAACATCCAGTGAATTTAAATAGTTCTGGACTCCTGCTTTCGCAGGGGTGACGGTTTTTTAGAGTTTTGCAAAGGTCTTCTTAACTTTATACTTCCAGGCTGCCCTCCAGAACATTTAGAGGAAGGAGGATGCTTCTTTCGGGCAGCCTGTACTGCTTGCCTCTATAAAAAATTTACTTTGCTTTCTTCGGCCATTCAGGTTTCGGGAATTCAGGTTTTGCTGTACGTTTTTTTCCTGTATCTATAATTTCCCAGGCGCCATTTTGCCACTGACCTATATGACCGGGGAAAGTCATATTGAAATGTATTTTATCAAATTTCATAGGTCCCATAGCTGTATCAAATGTCTTTGTTGCCATGACATCCCGTATCTTGGTCTGATCCAGAGTCCCTGCCTCTTCAATCGCTTTTTCAAAGAACTGCATTGAAGAATAATAAATCAGTTGTCCCCAGTACTCGATGCCTTTGTATTTGCTCATTAATTTTTCAGCAAGTATTTTAGCACCGGGAGAGGTTTTTTCATTCCAGGCACCGCCGCCCATAATACCTTCAACACCGGCTGCAGTAAAGGCGTCTCTATACTGTGTCAGCATGGGTCCCACAGTTAAAAAGAAAGCTTTGGGATTGAAACCGGCTTCTATTGTCTGCCCTGTAACAAGAAAGGCTTCGTCAGGATAGAGAAAACCTAAAAATGCATCAACATTTGCTGACTTGGCTTCTTTGATCAATGGGGTAAGATCCTTTGTTCCATGGGGGAAGCTTTTCGCTGATACGATTTTGATTCCCTTTTTCTTGAATTCCTTAAGCGCCATATCGCGGTACTCTATCCCATGAAGATCTTGGATGTATATGATCGCTGCCGTTTTTACTTTGTTTTCAGCAAGAATTTCCGCAAGCTGCGGCATCTGCGTTTCTGCCGTGTTGAGCACCGTGAAGACGTAAGGCAGTTTGGGCATAATTTCTTTAAGTTTTATGCATCCACCGGCATTCCCAAGAAGTATATATTTATATTTGTTGGCAACCGGTGCTGCCGCATAGAGCATTGCCGTGCCCCAGGGGGCAAGTACAAAATCAACTTTATCTTCTAAAATAACCTTCTCCATCAGTTTTGTCATGGTACCAACATCGCTTTTATCGTCATATTTGATAAGTTCAATAGGTAATTTCTTACCGTATTCCTTTACGTATATTCCTCCTTTTGCGTTAACTTCCTCAAGCCATATATCGTAGGAAGCTCCGGTTGTTGCTGCTACAGAGGCGGATAACATGCCTGAGAGTGAAGTAACCCAGCCTATACGTATCTTATCCTTAGGCTGCGCCGCGCTGACATCAGCAATTAATAAAAATACGACAACCGGAATAAATACCAGTAAAGCAAAAAACACCTTTTTCTTCATTGTATACCCTCCTTTTTTTGATTTTGGTTCCAATAACACTTCTTGCCTGTATCATATACACCCCCTGGCGAAAGATTCATGCCCGGGTGAATATTTCTTTTTGCCTGTTAAGGATTTTCAGACTCCTTGATCAAATCGACAAGTATTTCTTCAAATTCCGCCAGATACTCCGCCTTGCTCTCATGAAAAACCATCTTTATCTCCCGCAGATTTTGCGCCACAGTTTGCAGCCATTGATAGGGAATGGAAACCAATACAGTGTTCGGCTCAAACAACTCTCTTCCATTCATGCCATGAATCATTTCAGGTATAAGGTAATTCATTTTACCGCTCTCAAAAGGATAAATGTAAATCCATGAGCATCCCATGAAAATAGTAGTTTTTGAGTAATAGGGCTCACCCGTTGAATAGGTCATTGCTCTCATTACAATCTCTGCCTGTTTGGTTGTCGCAGTGACGATTAGGACATCCGGCTCGAATGTTAATTTGTCTATGGGGGCAAATGCCACGTAATTAACTATACCCTTAGACAATCTTGGAACATGATGATAAAAGTTGTGGTTAACCCTTGCTTCCTGAACCATGCCCAATCTGGGTCCGATTTGCCCGGCTTCGGCAAAGGGTTCCATATCCGTCATGCCCAACAATATCTTGCCCACACAGGTCTCATTATTCTCTCTGCTGAAATAAAAGGGTGCATCTGCAAATTGTGCTTCTTTCAGCATTTCACAGAATGCGAGATTCTTGTCCAGCGACAACTGTTCCATCCCTTCGGGCTTGAAAAACAAGTACTTGACGCCTACCGGCGGCCTCTCAAGATTAAGCCTGCCGAAACCGGATAAGTCTGTTTGAAGAGGTCTTATCTTCATTGTATTCCTCCTGTCGTTCGTTTGGGTTGCTGCATATCGGTCTTCCTATTCGGTTACACCCCACTTCACACCGGACATGGTTAGCGCCGCTCCGGCAACATCAACGTTCGCCGCCCCTCCGTCGATTAACAGAACGGAGCCGGTCATAAAGGATGAGTCATCGCTCGCCAGGTAAGCGCAAATACCCGGGATCTCTTCGGGATTGGCAAAACGACGCAGAGGCATACCTGATGATACAAGGTCCAGTACTCCATCCACATCCTTTCCGAGGGCATTGGCAAGAGGACTAAGCGAGTTCTCAATCATAGCCGTCCTCACACCGCCGGGACAAACCGCATTGCACCGGACATTGAACGGACCGTAGTCCGTAGCGGCCTGCTGAGTAAGCATGATAAGACCTGCCTTAGATGAACAGTAGGCGGGCATGCCGGGCAAACAGCGCACTCCGCCAAGGGAAGAGATATTGATTATAGATCCGCCGCCTGCCTTGATCATATGTGGTATTGAAGCCTTCATGAGCAGGAATGGACCGGTCAAATTCACGTCGAGGACTTTGCGCCAGACGTCGGGATCAATATCAACAACGGTCCCTCCGGGATCGATTCCCGCGTTGTTTATGAGGACATCAATTTTCCCTCCGAAGGTAAGCGTTTTCTCGACCATTTGTTGTGCATCTTCATATTTCGATACGTCCCCGGGGCAGGTTGCCACCGTACCCGCAGGGAGTGAACGGGCCACATTATCAAGCATCTCCTGACGACGGCCCGTAATACAGACCTTTGCACCCTCGCGGACAAACCGTTCTGCGATTGCCGTACCGATGCCGGTTCCTCCTCCGGTAATAAGCACCACTTTTCCTTCCAATTTCATATTATTGCCTCCTTATAAATTTCATAGTCCCAGATAAGCCTTTCTCACATGGTCTTGCTCAATAAGATCACAGCACTTTCCTGTGAGAACGAGATGCCCGTTCTCCATTACACAGGCGCGATCACTCATTTCGAGCGCCTGCTTTACGTTCTGCTCGATAAGCAGGACCGTAATCCCCTGAGTGGGTAATAGCTTGATCACCTTGAATATCTCCGATACCGCCTTGGGCGCCAGACCGTACGAAGGTTCATCGAGCATGAGAAGCTTGGGTCTGGACATAAGTCCGCGACCAATTGCTACCATCTGCTTCTCGCCGCCGCTCAATGTGCTAACGATCTGGGAAGCCCTCTCTTCAAGCCTCGGGAATATCTCGTAAACATCCTTAAGAGTCTCTCTTCTATGCTTCCAGGCATTACGTTGATATGCACCCATCTCCAGGTTTTCAAGCACGGACATGTCAGGAAAAAGTCTTCCCTCCTGAGGGACCTGCAACAGACCCTGTTCTACAATGGAGGCAGCGGAATCACGGTTTATTCTCCTGCCCTGAAACTCGATTGTCCCCGATGAGGACTTTACAATACCCGATATGGTATTGAGCAGAGTCGTCTTGCCGGCTCCATTTGCGCCGACAAGGGCAACGATCTCCCCTTCCTTAACCTCGAAACTCACATTCCACAGGGCCTGTATCTTACGATAAAAGGTGTTTACGTTATTAATGGCAAGCATAGTGCTATTCTCCCAGATAGACTTCGATGACGGTTTTGTTACAGGTGATCTCCTCAGGTGTACCTTCGGCGATCTTTTCACCGTGATGGAGTACTACTATTCTGTCGCATATAGTCATGATGGCCTTCATAACGTGCTCGATCATCATGATGGTTATGCCTCTGTCCCGTATCTTCTTAACAAGTTCCATGGCCTGGGCAACCTCCGTAGGGGTGAGGCCTGCCATCACTTCGTCAAGGAGAAGCAGATCGGGTTTTGTGGCGAGGGCTCGGGCTACCTCAAGCCGTTTCTGATTGGCAAGAGTCAAATCAACAGCACGTCGATCGCCTAATCCGGACAACCCGACAAAATCAAGGATCGCGTCCGCATCTCCCAGATCTGCCTTGTCTTCCTTGACCTTTGTACTCCCGAACAAATCTCCCAATCGGGTATTATCCAGGACCGACAACCTGGAAAAGATTTTAACGGACTGAAAGGTCCGTGCAATACCCATCCGTGCAATCTTGTGGGGTTTAAGGCCTGTAATGTCGACACCCTTGAAGGTGATAGACCCCGTGTCAGGTTTCAATGCACCCGACACCAGATTAAACAGGGTTGTTTTGCCTGCCCCGTTGGGACCGATGAGGCCGAGTATCTCACCCTGTCGTATATCCCCATCCACGTTAGTTGTAGCTGCTAATCCTCCAAAATGTTTGTTCAGACCCTTTGCTTCAAGTATGTTCATGACTTCTCCGCATATCCTGTTTTTTTTCTTTTCAGCAAGCGTTCTATGACCCCCTCTATGCCGAGGGGCATGAACCTGACAACAAGAAGCATGGTCAAACCGAAAAGGAGCATATAGTAGTAAGGAAATTTAGTCGTAAATATCTCCTCAAGAATGGAAAAGATAGATGCTCCGGCAATAGGTGCATAGAGGTGGCCCATACCTCCGAATATTGCCATTAGAACAGGCATAAAGGAACGGCTGATGTCAAAGGCCATAGTCGGATCGACATAGGACCACCTCAGGCTCATGGCTGCTCCGGTAAGCCCCATGAAGAAGGCGCTGATGGCAAATATCACGGATTTTACCCTCGTTACGTTTATGCCCGTATGGGCCGCTGCCTCCTCCGATTCTCCTATCCCCTGCAAGGCCAGACCGAACCTGGAGCGTTTGATGAGATAGGATGTGAGAAGAACCGCGAGAAATATACAGACCATCGTATAGTAGATGGTGGTTGCATCCGGCGAGATGACCATTCTCCCGACAGTCCCGGTGATATTGACCTCATACCAATGCAGCAGGTTCCTGATAAGCTCAACCAGACCAAAGGTGAACATCGTGAAATACATGCCCTTCAACCTCAAGGTGACAGAACCCACCAGATAAGCAAGGCAAAAGCTTGCTATACCACCAATGAGAACCACAAGAATAAGAGGCAGTTCCGCGCTCAGGAGGGCTGTTGAATAGACACCCACACCAAAAAAGGCCGACGTGGCAAGGGATATATAGCCCGTAGGCCCCGAGAACATCGCCCAGCTCACCGTGAGAACCACATACATGAGAATATTCGCCACGAATATGAGTTTGTAC
>JAPLKC010000097.1 GCA_026388255.1 Pseudomonadota bacterium
CCGGGACACCAGGCTCCGGCTGACGCCCATGTTGGACCAAATTATGGAAAAGAAATTCATTTTTGGATCATTTTCGGTGATTACAGACACAGTGTCCGTAGCGTTTGCTCTCACATTGAGAGCAAAGAGAGAAATCTCTGTAAAGCCAATACAGGCTTTTGTTTGAACAATTAAGTATTGTTGGTGTTCACTGTGAACACCAACTTGGAAACCTTTTGAAATATGTTTTTATTTGAGTACAAAAAGGTAAAAAAAGGTTCAGACCTCCTGACCTCAGCGGGACGTAGGGGATATCTTAAAAATTAAATAACTGAGGTTTAATTGATACGAAAAACCCAGAAAAAAAGGAGCTTGCCCAACCAGACGCTGGAGCCATTCGGCAACAAAGAACGTTGCCTCTGGGTCAGCTTTTTGTTGGGTCTCAATAATCATGCTTGACGTTAATCACGATAAGCGTTACCATAGGATAACATGATCAAATCGTTTAAATGCTAATATACTGAAGCACTTTCAAAAGGTGATGCCGTCAGGCAGTTCGCAAATATTGCCAGGGTTGCACGTCGAAAACTGAGGCAGACAGAAATTGCTGGTCGACTCGATGATCTTCGGATTCCACCAGGTAATCATCTCGAAGTGCTAAAGGGGAATCGTTCCGGTCAGTATAGTATTCGTATTAATGATCAGTGGTGTGTCTGCTTCCGTTGGACCGACGCAGGTGCAGAAAATGTGGAAATCGTTGATTACCACTAAGGAGAATTCATAATGAAAAAGCTTGAACCCGTCACTCCCGGAGAAATTCTTTTAGAGGAGTTTCTGAAACCCATGTCTCTCAGTCAATATCGTTTGGCCAAGGAAATCGGGGTTCCCGCTCAACGTATCAGTGAGATAATCGCAGGTAAGCGTTCAATTACTGCCGATACCGATTTACGGTTATGCCGGTTCTTCGGGCTATCTAATGGCTATTGGTTGCGTGCTCAGGCTGCCCACGACACAGAGGTTGCAGAGCGCACCCTTGGTCCATCATTAAAGAAGATCAAGCCTTGGTCGGTATATGTGGCCCAACCAGTCGTTGGGGGGATCGAAGGAGACGTTCCTTAAAAAATAAATAACATTTTTAAAATAGAGGTGTCATTGAATACGGAGAGTCAATTACCGATGGAGGTTTGGAACTGCGGACAATGTGTACGCAACATTGGTAGCAAACGTTGCTACTGAACCTGTAATCTCTGTAAAGCCAATGCTGGCTTAGGTTTGGAGCATTAATACTATTTTCATTCAATGTGAATGAAAATATGAAAATACCGTGAAAAAGGACCCCCCTTATGGCCGGTTATTAATTTATTAGTTCTCCATGTTAATTTTTCTTGATGATTTGTTTACACATCAAAAAATATATTATAATTTAAAATAGACAATACAACAGGCATTCGATGCCGGTGAATAATTCATAACAGCCGGCATATCACTCATAAAAAGGAGGTAAGATGGCAAGAATCGGTATTTTAACCTGCTCTAACGCAACACAGGATTTGGGATGTTCGTCATATCTTTGTTTCCAGGATCTAAATGAAGGCGCTGGTGAATTTACCCGGTACGCACAAAGGGGCGATAAAGCAGTGCTTGCAGGAATAATAAACTGTTCCGGCTGTCCCACTGCACATGCCCCGGAGAAGCTTATTAACCGTATCAAATCATTAACTGAACTGGGGGTCAACGCCATTCATTTTGCAACATGCGTCAAACTCCTGTGCCCCTTCAAAGAGAGATACTTCAAAATACTTAAGGAAAACTTTCCTGAAATTGAATTCGTAGAGGGAACTCATGGGCACGCACCGGGTGTAACGCCTGAAATGTTTGCAGGCGCAATGAGACACATGCTCACCCAGCCAAAGCCAACCCTTGCAAACATAATGCGTAAGACTGTAAAAAAAGCGGATAAGCCGGAAACTTAACAACCAAGGGGAGAAGGGGACAACTAAAGTTAAATAACTCTTGAAACAAAGGTATTATTGAAGACGGAGAGTCAATGACCGACGATGGCTGGAACCTGCGGACACTGTGTCCGCAACATTTTCTGTAACAGTTACAGAAAAAGGTTAATTCTTAGCAAAGCAAGAACTGGCCTTGGTTTGGAGCATTAATACTTTTTTCATTCACTGTGAATGAAAATTTGGAAACCCCATGAAAAATGCCCCCTGGATATTCCGTTAGGGAAAGAGAGGGCTCATAAAACTGGTGACAGAATCACTGATTTTCCTCCCCCCGGAAAGCGAGAGAAGAATAAAAAAAAGGCATAGAAGCGTTCCAGCAAGGCAATCCAGCTAATCGGCCACAAAGCGGGCCTCTGGTTGATCCATATGTCGGCGTGCTAATTAACTGATAACAGGAGGTTGTAAATGAAAAAGACTACACTATTTAAAAACTATGTTCTTGATGATGAAATACTTATAATGCCCGGGGTTCCCGATGCGTTATCTGCTATAATTGCGCAAAATGCTGGTTTTAAGGCCATTACAAGGGGTGGTGCATCCGGAATTCATATTCTAGGCAAACCTGATTTAGATTTAGCCACATTGACTGAGTTAACAGACTGGACACAAAAAATTGCAGATGCTGTTGACATACCTGTATTTGCCGATGGAGATACGGGTCACGGAAATGTCACGAATGTAGTCCGTACTGTTCAACTATTTGAAAGAGCTGGGGCCGCAGGACTTTTTATAGAAGATCAAGTATCTCCAAAGCGTTGTGGACACACGGCGGGCAAACAACTAATCCCCGCAGAAGAGATGGCTGCAAAACTGATAGCAGCCGTTGATGCACGTAAAGATCCGGATTTTGTGATTGCGGCGAGGATTGATGCCATTGCTGTTGATGGCATCAATGCGGCCATTGATAGGGGTAATATATATCGTGAAGCAGGCGCTGATTTAATTTTTGTTGAAGCACCTGAATCTGTCGAGCAAATGCGTAAGATTACCAGCGAAATTGATGCACCACATATGGCAAATATTATTTTAGGTGCAAAAACACCAATTCTTACTCCACGACAGTTGCAAGAAATAGGATATAGTGTTGCAGCATACCCTGCCGTCTCTTCATGTATTATTACAAAAGCACTGAAAGACTTTTTCGAGGAATTTCAACGTACTCTCGATTATGAAAGCTTTAGCGATAGGATGATGAATTTCTATGAATTTTTTAATCTTGCGGGATTGGATAAGATCAGAGATGCTGAGGAAAGATATACCGAACAAGGCAGAGAAGTGGTTAAAAACTATAAAAAACGATTTTGATAAAACAAACTCAAATCCCCAACGAGAGCGCTGCACTTGACAGCTATGCCGCCGCACTTCATAGTGATCTGCCCCCAAAATAATGAATACACCGAAAGGCTTGTCAGGGGGCGAAGGGGACAACTTAAAAAATTAACCCGGATACGTCATTGGCAACGGTACCGGGCGATTGCGGATTCTGTATCCGAGACGTTTACACCAACTGTTGGTGTAAAACAGGAAATCTCTGCAAACCCAATACTGGACTTGGTTTAGAACGTGTAGTCTTTTTGCTCTCAATGTGAGAGCAAATTACCCTATCCATAGAAACACTTCTTCAAAAGAGGGGTAGATGAAAGGAGGAAACAAGCCAAAGGGTAGAAGATGGAATGTAGCACAAAGACATGGGAAACAGAGACGATAAAGCTAAAAGACATGATAAAAAAGTTTCAATGCCATGCAGCCAATTGCCCAAACTGCGGCCTCTGGCTGACACTGGTGTTATCCATAAAATAAGAAACAACTACTTGTAATGCCATACAATACCCGCTATAATATTACGAAACAACTATCGATGGAGACTAAGTATGGAAGTAGTTAAGATATCCCCAAAGTTTCAGGTTGTGATTCCAAAAAAACTTCGAGATACCTTGAAGCTAACGCCAGGACAAAAGGTTCAGATGGTTGTCTATGGTAACAGAATCGAGATGATTCCTTTGAGAAAAATATCGGAGATGAAAGGGTTCCTCAAGGGAATAGATACAACGGTAGAAAGAGAGCCTGATAGATTATGAACATAGTCGATTCTTCAGGCTGGCTTGAATACTTTTCCGATGGTCCCAACGCCTCCTTCTTTTCCATGCCTCTTCAAGAAACAGCAGACCTTGTTGTCCCTACCATCACAATCTATGAGGTATTCAAGGTTGTTTGCCGCCAGCGTAGCGAATCAGATGCCCTCCAATCGATAGCTCTTATGCAGCAGGGGTATGTGGTAGACCTCACGTCAAATATATCCATTCTGGCAGCAAAAATCAGTATTGACCATCATTTGCCCATGGCTGACAGTATTATATTGGCAACCGCACGTGTATACGGAGCAACCATATGGACTCAAGATTCCGACTTTAAGGAAATCGACGGGGTTCAGTATATTGTAAAGAAAAACGGATAACCATGCCATGCAGCTAATCGGCCATAAACCGGCATCTCGCCGATCCATGCTTCGACTTAGGAGAATAAATGGACTACGATGAAGATAAGATAGACGAGTACTCCCTGTACTTCTCTGCCTCTTGCATTGCACGTCCAGGAAATGTGGAAATGAGTCGGCTCGGGTTATAGAACCGGAAGAATGAGACCATCGAACCAGGCAAGGATAAAGATTTGACCTCACCACCCCCGAATAAAAAATTAGGAAAAGATTTAACAACAGGAAGTATTCCCGGACACATCCTGGCTTACTCAATCCCTATGCTGATAGGCAATCTGGCAAGAACAAGCTACCATATAATCAATATCATATGGGTCGGGCATCTGGTAGGAAAGGATGCTGTTGGAGCGGTGGGCGTCAGCTTTCCCATCATTTTCATACTAATAGGGATTTTTATCGGTATGTCGCTGGCAACGACGATACTTGTAGCACAGTATTACGGGGCAAAAAAATACGACATGGTTGAAAAGGTGGTAAACAATTCATTCTTATTATCATTGATAATCGGAGCATTTTTTACAATTACAGGCATACTTTCAAGCGATTTTCTTCTAAGGCTTATGGAAACGCCGCCGGAGAATTTTGCCATGGCGTCAAGCTATCTCAAAATAAACTTGGCCGGTTTTACCCTTCTTTATATGGATTTTCTCATACATTCCATACTCAGGGGCATTGGTAATACAGTGATCCCCCTGGCATTTTCATGCATAAGCATGGGAATGAATGCGATTATTGATCCGTTTTTCATCGGAGGTTTCGGTCCTTTTCCCTTAAATGGTCTTAACGGAGCCGCCTATGCGACATTAATATCGCAGGCTGTATCATTAGCAATAAGCATTATTTACCTCAACAAAAAAGATAAAATGATAGCGTTCAATCTGAAAAAACTCATCTTCGACAAGCACATAACCTCTCTGATTGTTAAGATAGGCCTTCCGTCAGTAGCCCAGCAGTCCCTTGTTTCCCTCAGCGTAATGTTCATAACAACCTTTGTTAATGGCTTCGGCAGTGCGGCCACAAACGCCTTCGGCGCCGTCGGGCGGATAGATATGTTTGTTTTCCTGCCTGCAATGTCTATGGGCATGGCGGTCTCTGCCCTGACAGGACAAAACCTTGGCGCGGGGAAACCCGAGAGGATAAAAGAAATATTTAAATGGGGAAATGTAATGACCTCATCTATAACTATTTTTATATCGCTTATTGTGGTTTTTCTCGCCAGACCGATACTTATCATGTTCGGCCTCGGGAATGACGTTAACGTTATGGATATAGGTATCGCCTATATGCGCATCGTAGGTTCCTGCTATGTATGTTTTGCGATAATGTCCATATCAAACGGTGTTGTAAACGGTGCAGGCCATACAATTATAACGATGTTTTTTACCTTTCTGTCGCTGTGGGCAATAAGGGTACCGTTAGCATGGCTTTTGTCAAAGACCTGGCTTGGCCTTACAGGGATATGGATTGCCATGTCGCTGAGCTTTGTAATAACAATGATAATCAGTCTTATTTATTACTTTTCCGGAAGATGGAAAAAATCCGTAATTAGAAAGACTTCTGTTAAAGTGTCATTATAGGGTGACAACAGGGATGTTGTTCTCCGGTGTTGTGTTCCATCGTATTCTCATATTAAAGAGTTTTAGCGTTACGATAATCTACTGAGGAGAGGGTGTGTATGATAGACTTTAAAAAAGGCACAGAACAGATGGATCACCCGGAGATTCTTTGCCGGCTTTTTTTCCCATGCAAGGGATCCGTGGAAGGCCTGAGACTGCCGAATGTGCTAAGCCCTCTTTTTGAGGTGGAAGAAGGCGTTTCTATTGGCTGCCGGTTTTACCCAATACAAAAAGATGGCCCCAATATTTTATATTTTCACGGAAATGGTGAGACATGCCTCGATTACGACTATATTGCACCGCTTTATTGGCAGCGGGGGATAAATCTTTTTGTGGCTGATTATCGTGGGTATGGATACAGCGGAGGCAGACCCACCTGTAGCAGCATGGTGAATGATGCCCATCCGACCTTTCATGGTTTTGTGACTTTGCTTCGTGATCAGGAATACACCGGTGATCTTTTTGTAATGGGCAGATCCTTAGGAAGTGCCCCTGCTCTTGAAGTGGCCTATTATTACCATGAAAAATTAAAAGGATTGATTGTGGAAAGTGGTTTTGCCGTTGCCAGAAATCAGTTTGGAAGGCTGGGCGCCCTTCACCTGCTCAAAGAAGGAGAAGAGCCTGTCGGTTTCGGTAATGACCTGAAGATAAAGGAAGTAACCATCCCCACTTTGATTATTCACGGGGAAGAGGACGAGATTATCCCGTCCACGGAGGGTAGGGCGCTTTATGCACTATCCGGGGCTTCGGAGAAGGTCTCGCTCTTTGTACCTAATGCCGGCCATAATGACCTGATGATGCTTGCTACGAATGAATATATGACGGCCATTGAAAAGTTTACAAAAAGGCAATAAAGAAGCAAAGATGGAACATCATATACATTATATATAAATGAGCTTGCTTCATACATTGTAGTATCCTATAATGTAGAAACTTCTAAAATTATACTATTAAGGAGAATAGAATGGCGCTTACGGGGATACAGATTTTCAAGCTTCTTCCCAAGACAAATTGCGGAGAATGCAAGCTTCCTACCTGCCTGGCCTTTGCAATGGCGCTGGCATCCGCCAAGGCTGAACTCGACGCATGTCCTTATGTGGCTGATGATGCGAAGGAACAGTTGTCTGATGCGAGTGCCCCCCCGATAAGGCAGTTGACGATAGGGGCAGGGGATTTTGAGGTAAAGACCGGCGGCGAAACGGTTTTGTTCAGGCATGAGAGGACATTTATTAATAAACCTGGTCTTGCAATCCTTATAACTGACTGCATGGATGACGGGGAAGTGGAGAGTAGATTTGCAAAGCTCGCTTTTCTTCAGTATGAACGGGTTGGCCTGACGCTGAGACCAGAGCTTGTTGCATTGAAGGAGACGGGCAATAGGGAAAGATTTATTAACCTTGTAAAAAAGGCCTGCAAAGAGCCGTACAGCATAATTCTCATGTCCTCTGATCAATCTTTTATGAAAGCTGCCCTTGACATTGCAAAAGACAGGAAACCCCTCATATACGCTGCAACTAAAGATAATTACGAGGCCTTCGGCGAGCTTGCAAAGGAATATGCCTGCCCGCTTGCCGTAGCCGGACAGGGTATGGAGGGAGTGGCGGACTTGACGGGGAAACTTATTGGCATGGGGCTTAAAGACCTTGTAATAGACACTTCAACACGAACAATAAGAGAGAGCTTTCAGGAACAGTTGATTATCAGGCGTGCAGCCATCATGAGTAAGTATAAACCGCTTGGATTCCCGACTATTGTTTTTCCTGCGGAAATGACCGGCGACCTGATGAAGGAAACGCTTATCGCCTCATGCTTTATTGCTAAATATGCAGGGATTATCGTTATGAGTGATTTTGAAGGCGAAAGCATCTTTCCGCTTCTCCTCGAGAGGCTGAACATATATACGGATCCGCAGAGACCCATGACAACGCAGGAAGGCATCTACCCTGTAAATAACCCGGATGAGAATTCACCGGTTCTGATTACATGTAATTTTACCCTTTCATATTTTATAGTGAGCGGCGAGATAGAAAATTCGAGGATTCCGAGCTGGCTTTGCGTGATGGATACGGAAGGTTTGTCGGTGATGACGGCATGGGCCGCAGGTAAATTTTCCGGTGATATTGTAGGCATATTTATAAAAAAGTCCGGTATTGCCGATAAAGTAACACATAGGAAGCTGATTATCCCCGGTTATGCTGCAATGATCCTCGGCGACCTCGAAGAAGAGCTTCAGGGATGGGAAATCCTTGTGGGGCCGAGAGAAGCGGCACATATACCGGCGTATTTGAAGATGCAGAAATCATAATGGTTTACGGTTCTATACCCTGATTCCTGGCTGGAGCTGTAAGGGTATATTTAATTACAGGCAGGATAAATGCCGCAAAAGCTTATTAAAAGACTTAACGATTACCAGGAGATAATAAACCGTACACCTGTTGTGGTGTTTGTATGGCGTATTGTTCCGGATCATTCGATTGAGTTTGTTTCAGACAATGTCCAAAAATATCTTGGTTATTCGGCTGAAGATTTTATCTCGGGGCGGGTCCTTTTAACGGATATAATATACCCGGAGGATATGCCGAGCTTCGAAGCCGAACATACTTCATGCAGACAGCCAGGCGGACAGGAGTTTGTTCGGCAGTATCGTTTAAAAACAAAATCAGGTGAGTACCGCTGGTTTGAAGACCGCACATCAGAACTGGTTGATGAATCCGGAAATGCTACCCACTGTCAGTCAATCGTTATTGATATAACAGAGCGGAAGCTGATGGAGGACAGACTGAGGGATGGCGAGCGTTTCCTGTCAAATATATTTTCAAGCGTACAGGACGGCATCAGCGTCATTGATAAAGACTTCAATATCGTTCGGGTTAACCCTACAATGAATCGGTACTATACAAATAGTGTGCCCCTTATCGGAAAAAAGTGTTACGAAGCCTATCATAGCCAGGAAAAGCCCTGTGAAGCTTGTCCAAGTATGAGGACATTCGAAAACGGTAAACCTGCCCATGAGGTAATGTCGGAACGTAGCTCCGGTGAGGATGCAATGAGATGGCTTGACATGTATACTTTTCCACTTATAGATATGGATACAGGTGAGATGAATGGGGTGATAGAATATGCGCGTGACATTACGAAACGCAAAAATGCGGAAGAATCGTTGAAAGAGAATGAAGCTAAATTTCGCACACTGTTTGATCTGGCAAATGATGCGATCTTTTTATTGGATGGGGACAAGGTTGTTGACTGCAATGATAAAACGCTTGAGATGTTCGGGTACACAAACGAAGAGATGATCGGAAAAGAGTTGTATGACTTTTCGCCTCCTTTACAGCCGGACGGAAGGGATTCCAAAGAAAAGTCTATTGAAAGGATCAACAATGCAATTTATGGCGAACCGCAATTCTTTGAATGGAAGCATTTAAGACAAGACGGTACGGTTTTTGATGCGGAAGTGAGTCTCAGTCTATTTAAATTTAAAGACAATGTTTTTACCCAATCTATAGTCAGGGATGTGACTTACCGCAAGCGCATGGAAGAAGAGCTTGTTAAATCAAAAAATCTTGAGTCCATAGGCACGCTTGCTGGCGGCATAGCCCACGATTTCAATAATCTTCTCATGGTTATTATGGGCAACATATCTCTTGCGAAATTGCATTTAAGCCCGGACAGTAAGGCTGTAGAGAGATTGTCCGATGCCGAAAACGCCTCGATTGCAGCAAAAGATTTGACTCAGCAACTTATTACGTTTTCCAGAGGCGGAGAGCCCTGGAAGAAGATAATAGCTGTTGCGCCCGTGATAAAAAGCACTGCACGGTTTGTGCTGAGCGGTTCCCGTATTAAATGTAAATATTTTCTATCCGACAGTCTCCATCCGGTACATGCCGATGAAGTTCAGCTTCGCCAGGTTGTTCACAATATCATGAATAACTCAAGAGAGGCCATGCCGGCAGGCGGAGTAATCACGATACGTGCTGAAAATGTTGTGATTACTCAAAAGGACAATGTTCCGCTGCCTTATGGAGATTACGTAAAGATTTCCATAGAGGACAAAGGCATAGGGATTAAAGAGGAATACCTCAGCAAGATCTTTGACCCTTATTTTAGCACAAAAGGTATGGGCGTCCAGAAGGGCATGGGACTTGGCCTTTCGGTTTCATATTCTATAATAAAGAAACATGCCGGATATATTTTGTTAGAATCTTCCCAGGGGGTGGGAACAACCGTCCAAATATACCTGCCTGCATATAAGAAAGAAGCAGAAGGAGTTGTTGCAGGGGAAGTCATCCCGGTAAAAGGAAGGATCCTTGTAATGGACGATGTTGAGGAAGTGAGGCTTGTTACAAGCAATATGCTTATTAAACTGGGGTATGAAGTGGCATGTGCGGAAGACGGCAGAGAGGCGGTAGAACTTTATAAGCAGGCCGGAGAACTTGATGCTCCCTTTGACGCAGTGATACTTGACCTTACCGTTCAAGGGGGTATGGGAGGGAAAGAGGCGCTTTTTGAGTTGCTTTCAATAGACCCGTATGTGAAGGCGCTCATTGCATCAGGGTACACAGATGACCCTATTATAGATAATTTCAGAGAGTTTGGATTTAAAGCTGCTGTGATCAAGCCCTATAAAATGGAAGAATTGGAAGAGGTTTTAAAGAAGTTGATTCCCCATCCGTAAATGACTGCCATAGAAATTAAAAACATTTTTGAAGATATTCAGGGTTCTGTTTCTGAAGAAGTTTTTGAAACCTTATTGGATAAAGGTAATTTTAAACTTGAAAGGATTGTCTCCACAGGTCAGTCAACACCTGAAGGGATATGGTATGATCAGGAGACAGACGAATGGGTTATTATGCTTACAGGGAGCGCCGGTTTGTCTTTCAAGGGTCATAAAGAGATAAATGTGTTGAAGCCCGGAGACTATCTGTTTATCCCGGCACATACCATCCACAGGGTAGAATGGACAGACAGCCGCGAGAAGACAATATGGATGGCAATCCATTTTCCAGCCGCCCAGAGGTTATAAACATTTACATCCACGTAATTTTCGCTGGGTTCCGGTCAATCCATTGTGAAAATGTTATTTCAGGATATCCTATAGCAAGCCCGCCATATACCTTGTGTTTCCCGTGTAATCCGAGAAGTTTCGGTATAGTTTTATCATTGTTGCATGCCAACACGACGTAGCCCGTATAAAAATTGCCAAGTCCGAGAGAGCAGGCGGCAAATGTGGCATTCTGAAGAGAAAGATTGGCGTTTTCATTGGCAAAACGGATTGTGCTGTCTGCATGAAACAACAATAGTGCAGGCGCTCCAAAGAGAACAATATCCATATCCTGGCGCATTTTCTCCAGGATATGTTCGAACTGACTGGCCCATCGTGCAACTGTCCCGGCATCCTGCCCTGTGCGCAGGAGATAAAGTTTCCTCCAGACAGGGTTTTTGAGTCTTTTTGCCACCTTGCCAAGCCATGTTGCCGTGCTGGAAGCTATGGCCTGAAGAAGGGATTTATCTTGAACCACTATGAACCGGGTGCTCTGGGCGTTTTTGGCGCTGGGTGCGAACCGTGCACCGTCAATCACCTTCTCGATGATCTCATTTTCGACCGGTCTTTCCTGAAAAGTCCTTGTGGAACGTCTCGATACGATCATCTCCCGGACCTGCTCATAGGAAGGTATGAGGTTCCTCCGGACGGGATATATATTTTCCGGCGGACAGTCGACCTGACGGATTGCCCCTGAAGGGCATATCATGACGCAATGGCCGCAGGAGTTACACGATTCTTCATGTGCCACTACAGGTAAAGAACCTTTGCCCTCCCAGGACAGGACTTTCTGACAGATGCTGACACAGAGACCGTCCTTTCGGCAGCGTTCCTGGTCAATGGTGATAATGGGCATATTTCCTCCTGCTATTACGGTTTTGTTAAAAACTGCTATCCTCTTGCCCACTCTGTGAGAGAACGGGTTGTTCTGCCTTTGTATGTGTCCATTCCTGGGGTTTGTGTTGCGAAGGCTTGTTTCAACACGGTCAGAACCTCTGACTTCTGCGATATGTCAAGCGTCTCTATCATGTTACAGTTCTCCCTTGAGGAAAGTGCGCAATCCGCTGCTGCAAGCGGTGGTTATCCGTATTATTGTGGATATGGTGAGAACTGGTCAGCCACAGCCCACCACCTGCCATCCTCTTTCACAAATACGAACATATCACGACCACCCATTCCGATTATTTGCCCACCAGTCTCGAAGGCCATATCAAAGTAGTACGTGACAACGGCTGAATCACCATAGACTTGGATCTTGGGGTCAATCTCCTCCCAACGATGAACCTTCGCCATTGATAGGAAACCGACCCATCCCGCAACGCAGTCTTCTCTGCCCTCACGTCGATTTCTGTCTGTTGGCGTAATTGCTACCATGTCTTTATGGAAGAAATTTTTAAGGTCTTTCCCATCACCTTTCGTCCACGCATCATTCAGCTTGCGCAACGTTTCCCATACCTCACCCTCTTTCCCTTGAAATAGTGATTCCATTTAATCCTTCTCCTTTCTCCGTATAACATTTAATCTCTATCAGTGACAAATATACAGGAGTAAATCGTGTAAGAATTCCATCGTTTCTGAAACGCATTCAAGCCAATTGGGAATTGAAGTTATTCTGCATTTACGTGATGCTTATTAACCGGCCCCTGTATTTTCATAATACTCCATTTTGTTTGATTTGCAAGGAAAAAACAGATTGTTGCCGCCTGTAATAATACATGATGGCCGGCAATGGCAAAGACCAGCTTTCGGAAAGTCGTTCGCTTCAGGCAAAAACCGCGCAGCTTCAACTATTATTTTACATGTGAAAAATTTGATATGATATAATTATCGCTACATTACCCTGGAGTTGTCATAGTAATCACAAAATGGATTGTGGCACTTTTCCGGGAGAAATACTGTTGGATGAAGGATAATCAGCTTAACAGAGTCCCGGTTTTTTTAATTGGGAAATAGGAGGAGAATGTGGGGTTAAGAAAGATTTTTTTAATATGTTTGGTTCTTGCAGCATTTACCGTTGCCTGCGCCAAGATGGACCAGACACAACGAAATACGGCGGGAGAAGAAAAAACAACAGCAGTTGTTAAAGTGCTTGAGCCTAAAGATGCCCACGAATTTATAAGGGCAAACAGGGACAACCCTGATTTTGTGATTCTCGATGTACGTACCCCTGAAGAATTTGAAAGTGGCCATATAGAAAATGCTGTAAATATTAATTACCATGCTGAGACATTTGCTGCCGACCTTGACGGACTCAATAAGTCTAAGACATATGTGGTCTATTGCAGGACCGGCAGGCGTAGCAGCGATACGGTAAGTATTATGGCACGCCAGGGTTTTAAAAATGTCTACCGTATTGCCGGTGATATTGTCAGGTGGAAGGCGGAGAAGCTTCCTTTGGCTCAGCTCAAGGTAAGATAGTGATATAAGAAAGTCGTTATGTTTTGCTGAAACTGTATGATGCCCAGACATTATATATTTTAGAAAGAGATCGGCAATGGGTGAAAAAAAGCAAGATTTTGAAATTATGGATAATCCTGTTCAGGGGGAATTAGAAAGACTCCCCAGGGAAACCCTTATCGAACTTATAAAGATGTACTCGAGAAACTGGTATACATGTGACGGCCTGTGGTTTTCTGAGGTGGAAAAACAATACGGTACCGAGAAGGCTCTTGAACTTGACGTTATCATGTGGAAGGTATCGTCAAGGCTGGAGGCGCAAAGGATCAAGGAAATGCTTGATATCCGGGAAAATGGCGGCATTGACGCTGTGCTGAGGGCAATTAATTTTATGAGCTGGGCCCCTAATTTCGGCTACCAGATCGAAAAAATGGTTGATAGAGCCCTCTTAACAGTTACCATTTGCCCTCCTCAGGAAGCAAGGGTAAAATCGGGAAGAAGTGAATTTGCCTGCCGCCCTACCTTTGAATTAGGTTTTCAAAATGTTGCAAATGTGATAGATCCGAGGGTGAAGATATCGTGCAGATACTGCCCCCCTGCCTCCCATCCGGCGGACAGTTGGTGTCAATGGGAATTCAAGGAAGAAAGTCTGCTGCCCGAAACGCCCTGAAAAACCGTTTCTTCAACTCATCGGTAAATTCCGGACGGAGAAAACAGTCCATATGGCTTGCATTGTTGATTACCGTAACCGGCCAATCCCTTCGGATGCGCTGAAGAGGGACAAAATACATTTTCTTGACAGGATTGTGATCACCAATAACAACTGCGGCATTGGTACGGATATTTTTCAGGGGTGGTGGAAGTTGACCAAGCTTAATTGCAACTATTTTAAGAAGGCAAGGCTCAACCAGGGAAGATAGGTAATGATCGCAAGCCCGATAAGGAGTATACCGATGAATGGAAGCGAAGCAAAGTAAAGGCTTAATATCGGTTTGTTGAAACGGATACTGGAAATGAAAAGGTTGATCCCCAGGGGGGGTATGGATGCCCCGATCTCCAGATTAGCCAGGAAGATGATCCCGAGGTGAACAGGATGAATCCCATAAGCCTGGGCAACAGGGGTAATAAGAGGAACCACAACGGTCAGTGCGGGAAACATGCCCATAATGCACCCGACCGCTAAAAGGAAGAAGTTGAGCATGATAAGAAAAAGGAAGGGGCTCGTAATATGGGCTTTTAGAAAATCCAATGTCTTCATGGGGAGTTCTGCATCGATTAAATAATTCGTCAGACCGAGGGCTGCCCCCAGGATAATCAGAATCCCCCCTACCAGCACCATACTTTTTTTCATGATCTGCGGCAGATCTCTCCACTCAATATCCCTGTAAATGAATACCTCCACCACAAGCACATAGGTCGCGGTGATAGCGGCAGCTTCACTTACCACAAAGTATCCGCCATAGATGCCTCCCAGTACCACAATAGGGAGCGGGAGTTCCCAGATTGAACCCTTCACTGCCCTGAAAACCTCCGTTATATTAAAACCGGTGCGCGGAACTTTGACTGCAATTGCCTTGTTGAAACAAAACAGGGCAAGGA
>JAPLKC010000098.1 GCA_026388255.1 Pseudomonadota bacterium
CATGATACGCCAATAAAGAATCTCTATGTCGGTGGAGCCTCCACACACTCCGGCGGTATGATTACCTACGGTCCCGGCTTTAATGCAGCAGAAAAGATTGCAGAGAATCTGGGGATTAAAAAATGGTGGCCTGAACCACGGGGCGTTAAAGAAGCAAGAGATTTAGGACTATTTTAGTCCTGTAAAGTAATTTAACAAAAAATTTGTATATTTAAAATAAGGAGGACAAAATGGCAGATAAAAGATACGATGCGGTTATAGTAGGCGGTGGACATCACGCCACAATTATAGCCTGCTATTTGGCAAGGGCCGGTTTAAAGACGGCCATGTTTGAAAGATGGCACGAAATGGGCGGCGGCGCCTGCGGTGAGGAACTGCCGGTACCAGGTTTCATTCAGAATGTATGCGCCCATTTTACCAGATTTTATACAAACCCGGCTTATCAGGATTTCGATCTGAGAGATCACGGGCTCGTCTATCTCTTCCCTGAAAACAATGAGGCATGGATCTACCCTGACGGCAACTACATCCTGGGTAAGACGATATTCCCGGTTGTTGATCAGTTTACGGGCAGGTGTGAATTTTCTCCGGCGGCGGCCCAGTACACCATTAATGAGATAGCCAAGATCAATCAGGATGACGCCAACACTGTTGAAGAAATCATCAGGAGATACAAGGCCAAGTGGAGAGATGCATGGCACCATTATCGCTTCAGCGGTCCTGCCGAATGGCCGGATGGACCGGATCCATTAGAGGCCCTTGCGTATGACACGAAGGACGGCATTGACCCCGATATCGCCTTCGGAACGGTAGGCTATATCGCTACCCATCTGTTCAAAAGCCCCGAGATGCAGACCTTCTATATGAGAGCCATCCAGACGTCCACCGGTTTCTTTCCTCAGGATAGACCCGGTCCCTACTGGCATATACATGCCTTGGGCCTGATCCTGTCCATGGACTCCGCAGCCATTGTTACCGGAGGTACCCACAGTATTACCCATGCTCTGCTTAGGGCTTTTGAAAAATATGGTGGAGAGTTCTTTGTTCTTAATGAAGTAAAGAAGGTCCTTGTAGACAATAATAAAGCCTACGGGATCGAGCTTACCAGCGGCGAAAAAATCCTGGCCGATATCGTAGTCAGCGACCTCAACACCGAATTGACCATTGACGCTGCCGGCAAAGAGAACTGGCCGCCGGAGATCTGGACCAAAGGCCAGAAACTCAAAGATAAACCGGCATCCCTGTATGACGACAAAGGCTATGAAAGAACCCAGCTCTTCTGGGGGAATGTGGCCCTTATGGATGCACCGGTGTATCCTCAGAATCCTGAACTGGGCCTGGTTCCCAGGCTCTACTTCGGTCCCGCAGACCCTGAGTATTTTTTAAGTGGTAGATACCAGAAGGAACGCTGGGCAAAGGGAATCGCAGATCAGCTTTACCTCCTTGTCGCGCCTGATGTTCAGTGGGACAAGACCCGTGCCCCGGAGGGACGGTTTGCCGCGTTGGTGGAGGAATTTACTTGCCCGTGGAGAAATTTCAGCGAGCGCGAGTGGCTGCGGATGAAGAAGGAAATAGAAATGAAGTTTGTCAAGGAATGGGGCAAGTACGCTCCTAATGTTAATGAGGAGAACTTCATAGCTGCCTGGATTGCAACTCCCGATGACGTAGTGAACAGGAATCCCAATATGCCTCAGGGCGGTTGGGGTGGTCTTGACGCCCACTATGAATGCTCGGGAAGGAACAGACCGATGCCGGAGCTCGCAAAACAGCGTATGCCTATAAAGAACTACTATATGGCCGGCATGGCATGCCACCCGGCCCATGGTATCGGTCGCGGCCAGAGTTACAACTGCTACAAACTGATCGCGGAGGACTTTGGTCTTAAATACAAACCATGGGAAGAACGCGGCTGGTAGATACAGGTCAGTATAGGTTAATTAGTGAAATATATCCTTCTGGGGGCAGTATCTGACGTTGTGATGTACAACACAGGCCTGCTCCCATTGGGGATAGCCATTATTAACACATCTGCCAAATGATTGTAGGCATGATGGGCTACCTTCCTTAATGAGTGTTTCTCGTACTTTCACTCTGCCAGAAAACCCGTCATGTCCTACATATTATCTCATGTTGTGCATCTTGAAGTGGAATTCACCATATATTACATTGCATGCAGTCGCAACTAACCTGTTTTTCAATATTGAACATATCTGCAAAACTTCACACCTGAAGAGCAACGGAACATGAAGTGTGGTTAACAGCTTTTATTTGTATTATATGGTAAAAGAGACAGATCATATTCTTTTTCTTGACATATTATAATGTAGTTACTATACTATAATAACTATACTATAATATGAGGATATATCATGAAAAATCCATTTATCTTCAAGGAATTACCCATAGATGCTCCGTTCTGTGACAGGGAAAAAGAGCTGAAAGATCTTATATCGCATGCCGCCAACAACGCAAATGTTGTGCTCTTCTCTCCGCGCAGGTATGGAAAAACATCGCTCATAAAACGGGTCCAGTCCCAGCTTGTTCAAAAAGGATTCGTTGCTGTATATATTGATTTCTTCGGGATTGATTCAACAGAGGACGTGGCTGCAAGGCTTGCGTCCCAACTCTATGCTTTTTGCCACAAAAACGAACCAATGCTCCAGAAAGCTATACGGTTTATGTCTTCCTGGCGTCCTGTTATCAAACCGGATCCGTATGACGGGATATCGATATCCGCAGAACCCGTCGGTCACAAAAAAGGCATGGATATCCTCGATGAAACATTTTCCCAGTTCGGAAAATTTGCCACAGAAAGTGATACACAATTTCATATTGTCTTTGATGAGTTTCAGGAGATTACGGAATTGCCTGATTCCCTGAAGATTGAAGGCATGGTGCGTTCTCACATACAGACCCACCAGAACGTGTCCTATTTTTTTGTGGGAAGCAGGAGAAGGATACTGATCGATATCTTCAATGAAAAGAAAAGACCCTTTTACAAAAGTGATATTAGCTGCAAACTTGCCCCGTTGCCCAAGGGGGAAGCTATAGTATTTATTGTTGAGCGGTTTTCTTCAGGCGGGAAAAAATGCCCGGAGGATATAGCAGAGATGATTTATAATTCTGTTAACGGATACCCCTACTATATTCAACGGATACCATACTCCATATATGAGGTTTCTGAAAAAGACACGATAACCCGAGACGATTATATCAAGGGCGCCTTACAAACGATGGAGGACGAAAAAACCATATATGAGGCATTGATCGGGGCGCTGTCAATACAGCACATCAAGCTCCTTTCCGCGCTTGCCCAGGAATCGACGGCCAGCCTTTTTTCAGCACATTATATGGCAAGGCACAGACTGGGTTCGGTGGGAGGTGTCCAGGGGGCTTTAAAAAAACTAATAAACCTCGATTATATCGAGAAAAGGGATGATGGAATTTTCTGTGTTGTTGATCCGGTATTTGCCCTGTGGTTGAACCATTTAAAGAAAAATTAAAATTGCCTGTTATTATAAACACCTACTTATCTATGCCCTGCCCGGTTTCGCAAGCGCAAGAGTAAGTATTACCACCTGAAAGCTGTGCTCTAAGAACCGCAATGTAACGTATGAAACAACGTTCTTTCCCAGACCCCGAGTATTTTTTAAGCGGTAGATACCAGAAGGAACGCTGGGCAAAGGGAATCGCGGATCAGCTTTCACCATTCACTACCTTCCTCACACTTGTGGCGGCCTTTTTTTGCTGTAAGGAAATTTGGGTGCCTGTTGCTGGACATAATCACAAAAAACCTGCAGTTCATAGAGGAATTTTTCAACGTCTTCTCTGACATATATTGCAAGGCCTTTATCAAAGGTTGCCTTCATGGACACAAGACCTTTAACCTGTTTCTTCACAGATACGGGCTTTATATTATTCGGGTCGGGTTTGGCTTTTTTATATGCTGTGAGCATCCGCTCCAGTGTAGCATTTGTGACAGGCATTTTAATAATAGCATCGAATATGTTTTTTAGGTCAGGGCAATCGAGGTTTGCTGCAAAGAGATACCCCTGGGAGACAGGGAGATTTCCTGACCTGATTTCAGTCTGAATTTCAAGAGAAAGTTTTAAAAGTGAAATTATGCGGAACACTGTAGATATTGACTTCCCGGCGATTTCTGAAATTGCTTGCACAGTGCAAGCAATTTCTTCTGATAGGTCTTCGCGCCTTCGATCATACATTACCAACTCACTCATTA
>JAPLKC010000099.1 GCA_026388255.1 Pseudomonadota bacterium
ATCGTACGAAGATATTCGATGCTGTCATAAAAACACCGGTAACAAATGCTACATTGGAAAGAATGCTCACAGCATACAAAAAAGTAAAACCTGACCCGAATAATACAAAACCCGTATCCGTGAAGAAACAGGTTAAAGGTCTTGTATCAATGAAGACAACCTTTGATAAGGGCCTTGGAACTTATGTGAGGGAAGACATTGAAAAGTTTCTTTATGAACTACAGGTTTTCTGTGATTATGTCCAACAACAGGCGCCTATGGCTCCATATGGCAAGAAAAGACCACCACAAGTGTGAGAGGGGCAGTGAATAGTGGAAAGTGGAAAGGCCGTGAAGCCCCGCAAGCGAGGACAGGCGCCTTTTTCTTTGCCGGATTCACATATGCATGATAGAAGCTTATGTGAATCCGGCAAAGAAAAAACCAGGGAAAGCAACGGAAACAAAACAATGAAGCAAAAACCTTTGACAATACCAACCGGAGGAAGAGAGGTTCCGGCTTAAACTTCAAATAAACTTTGAATTGAAGCCTGATATATGTTACTAATGAGTTGTATTTACACTATATTTCGTGAGGAACAATGGAAAAGATCAAGACATTAAGGGGATTCAGGGACATCCTGGGTGAAGAAATCCATAAATTCAGACTCATAGAAAACATTTCAAGAAAATATTTTGGCCTCCTCGGCTTTAAGGAGATTGAAATCCCTGTTCTCGAAAAAACCGAGCTCTTTGTGAGGAGTATCGGAGATACAACGGATATTGTAGAAAAGGAGATGTTTACCTTCACGGATATCGGAGGCGATTCTCTTACCCTGCGCCCTGAGGCTACAGCAGGCATGGTGAGATCGTACCTGCAGGAAGGCATGTACGTTAAGGAAAGGATGAGCAAAGTCTTTACCATAGGACCTATGTTCCGGCATGAAAGGCCCCAGAAAGGCAGGTTCCGTGAATTCCACCAGGTTGACGTAGAGGTCTTCGGGGTAAGTGAGCCATTGGTTGATGCAGAACTTTTATGGATGATTTCGTTGATACTGCATGAACTCAACATCCGCGATTACCGTATGGAAGTAAACAGCGTCGGCTGTAAAACATGCAGGGAAACCTTCAGGGATATGCTTGTTTCATATTTTGAAGAGAAAAAGGACGGGCTATGCGAGGATTGTAACAGGCGACTGCAACGAAACCCTTTGAGAATATTTGACTGTAAAAATGCCCAGTGTATCGAAATAAGCCGGCATTCTCCCTTGCTCTATAATTACTTGTGCAATGGATGCAGGGAACATTTTGATGCATTTTTGGAATATATTAATGGTTTTGGTGTCGAGGTTGTTATCAATAAGAGGCTTGTCCGGGGACTTGACTACTACACAAAAACGGTTTTCGAAATAACATCCGATGATCTCGGAGCACAGAAGGCATTCATTGCAGGCGGGAGATACGATAACCTTGTTGAAGAGATGGGCGGTCCTTCGACGCCGGGTATAGGTTTCGGCGCAGGCGTTGAAAGACTGGCATTATTGATGAAAACTCCTGCTTTGTCTGAAAAACCTTCCTGTTTTCTTGCCTATATGGGAGACAGGGCAAGGGATTACCTTGTACCGCTGTTAAAGTCTTTTACAAAAGAAGGGTTGCCATTGAATTACTCATACGAAGGCAAGTCTTTAAAATCACAGATGCGATATGCCGACAGCTTACATGCAGATTTTGTATTGATACTCGGTGATGATGAGATTGATAAAGGATCAATAACATTGAGAAATATGAAGAATAAAGATCAGCAGAACCTCCCCTTAGACCCTTTTAAGCTCCCACAGGAGATATTAAAGTTAATCACCGGATAGCATCATCTTAAATACAAATTAGAATAATGTGTTCCGGCCGGCTTATTCTGTGAGGTGTAAACCGGAAACAGCCTGAGGTTGCGTTATCTGACGAAAAGCTTGCCAATATCCCTTCAAAGAAGATACAATAACATGTATAACAAGAAAGAGGAGGCAATATGATTAAACACAACACCTATTTTGATGGTAAAGTACAGAGTCTGGGAATAAACACTGCAGAAGGATACGCGACCGTGGGTGTAATGGAACCCGGTGCATATACATTCTCTACCGCGTCAGAAGAGCATATGGTAATTATTGAAGGATCAATGAAGGTAAGGTTGCCGGGCAAAGAGTGGCAGGAAGTCAGGAAAAACGAAAAGATAATTGTCGGGAAAGACGCATCTTTCGACATAGATGCAGCAGTTGAAGTGGGTTATATCTGTTACTATAAGTGAGGAGCAAGGGGGGGAGTCCTTCGGGATACAGGTGTTTGTATATATAGCGTGAGATTTAAATTAACGTACTAAACTTGATGAAATATATCAATAGTGCTACAAAAATATTAGGTAGTAAAAGTCGAAAATGAGAAAAATAAAGTTTCGTGACATTTCGATCCGCGGACTTTTTAAATTTATTATCCCCGCGCTATCAGTGGTTCTTGCTGTTTTCCTTATCGCCTATTATGTTGTCCTGCCTGCACCTCCCGGCGCTATCGTCATGACTACAGGAATTGAAGGTCGTACTTATGCTGCTTTCGGTGAGCGCTACAAGGAAATCCTGGCGCGCTCAAATGTACATCTTAAGTTGCTCAATTCTTCCGGATCAGTGGAAAATTTCAAGCGACTGAACGATAAAAAGATAGGGTTTGATGTCGGATTTGTTCAAGGAGGAACGGGTTCCGGTATCGAAGCGCCGAATCTGCTTTCCCTGGGAAGCATCACGTACAGTCCTCTGTGGGTGTTTTATAGAAGTGAAAAAACGCTCGATGATTTTTCACAGCTCAAAGGAAAGAGGATCGCAATAGGTCCGGAGGGCAGCGGTCTGAGAAAAATATCACTCGACTTGCTCAAAGCCGGCAACGCAGCGGATCTACCGACCACCCTCCTGGATCTTGCAGACGGAACCGGGATTAAGGCGCTGAAGGAAGGCCAGATTGACGTTCTTATTACAATCGGCTCAACCGATACAATATTTATGCAGGAATTACTTAATACTCATAACGTGAAGCTTATGAATTTAGGCCAGGCAGAAGCATATACAAGGCTTGTCCCCGGCCTGTCCCATGTGGTATTGCCGAAGGGCATAATAAACATCGCGAAAAGATTGCCGCCATCGGATATCAATCTCGTTGCACCAACAACAAATCTTATTGTGCGTAACACGATGCACCCGGCCCTGATGTATCTTCTCCTCGATGCCGCGGCTGAGATTCATGCGGATGCCGGTTGGGTAAATAAAGCGGGAGAATTTCCTGCTCCCAAGGTGCAGGAAATTCCACTAAGCGACCAGGCAGAAAGGTTCTATAAAACGGGCCGTCCTTTTTTGCTCGATTACCTGCCTTTTTGGGTTGCCGTATTGTTGGACCGCATAATCAAGATATTGATTCCTGTGCTTGCAGTTATATTTCCTCTTATGAGAATCCTGCCCTGGTTTTATTCCTGGCGGAACAGATCAAAACTCTATCGTTTGTATGGCGAATTGAAATATCTTGAGTTAGAAATAACTCAACAATTGCGACCAGGACATGTTATGGATTATTCCGCAAAACTCGACCGGATCGAGGCGGCGGCCAATAAAGTCAGTATACCACTCAATTTCTATGGCGAACTTTACACATTGAAAGAGCATATCGAGCTGGTGCGTAAAAAAGTGGAGAGATGGGGGTCAAATCTTTATCCTTGACTTTAGGCTGTGACTGGTGACATTTCACACTATAGGATGATTGCGGGCATCAAAAGTTTTCTCCATACATCGCATTATATTCGGGCATGAAACAATGGCGAATTGTCTGGAGCAGACTTAAACAATAATGGTATACATTAAAAATGAAGAAACACTACGCCTGGGTCATTGCCTTCACGGGGACCCTTGTTCTGCTCCTCTCCCACGGATTCGGAAGAATGTCATACTCGGTAATACTCCCCTCTATGAGGGAGGGGTTAGGCCTCAGCTATACACAGGTCGGTCTCATCGGGACAGGCAATTTTATAGGATATCTCTGTCTCGCCGTCATCGGGGGTTTCCTTGCAGCCCGGTTCGGGGCAAGGAGGCTGATCTTTATCTCCCTTATAGTCATGGGGATAAGCCTTTTTCTCACAGGCCTTTCGAACTCATTTATGGCGGCTTTTCTCATGAGGCTCATCACCGGTTTGGGGAATGGAGGGAGTTATGTGCCCATGATGGCGCTTCCTGCAGCCTGGTTTGTCGCAAGGAAGAGGGGGCTCGCTATGGGAATCAACACCATCGGTACCGGCCTGGGCTTCTCAATTTCAGGGTTGGTTCTGCCCTATTTCATACTTCAATATGGAGAAATTGGATGGAGGTATGCGTGGTGTTTGATGGGAGCCATCACCTTTATCGGAGCCTTCGTCTGCTATAGCCTTCTGAGAGACAATCCCCGAGAAAAGGGTCTTTCAATGTATGGAGGGGATAGTACAGAAAAGACAGATGACGGGATAAGAAAACTTACCCTTTTTACTACCTGGCAGGAGGTAGTAAGTGAAAAAGAGATCTGGAAGCTCGGATGCGTCTATTTCATGTATGGATTCTCCTATATCATCTATCTAACCTTCTTCATCGCGTTTCTGACAAAGGAGATAGGGCTTACCCCAAAAAGTGCCGGGGCAATATTTGCAGTGATAGGGCTCCTCTGTATCATCAGCGGGACCATATGGGGGAGCATTTCTGATATCCTGGGAAGAAGGTATGGTTCAGTGCTCGGGTATATCAGCCTTGCCCTTGCCTACCTCCTGCCCGCTGTCTCCCAGGGAACTCCTTCCATTTATGTCTCTGCCGTTCTGTTCGGCATTACCATGTCTGCAATACCAGTGATTATGGCGGCGGCTGCCGGTGATGCGGTGGGCGGAAGACTGGCCCCGGCCGGGCTCGGGATTGTTACGTTATTCTTTGGTGTAGGTCAGGCCTTTGGCCCTGCGATCGCAGGATGGATCAAGGACACAACGGGCACATTTACATATGCCTTTTTACTATCGGCGGGGGTCTCTTTTATGGGCGCCCTCCTTTCTCTGTTTCTGAGAAGGAAAGGTTGTTAGCAACATGCAGGGTCCCGGGGACAGAAAATGATCGGCGCCAAGTCTTTACGGAAAAATCCCTTAATGTATTAGATGATTTCTACAACCCCGCTTTCGATGTTATAATATGCGCCGGCTATTTTTAATTTGCCGCTGCTTACAAGATCAGACAGAATCGGTTTGGAAGATGCAATCTTGTTGACAACGAGTTTAACATTGGCTTTAATGGCGTTATCGATTATGTCTCCGGATTGGCTTTTTGCCTTTTCCACGGCAGGGGCAATGACCTTCACGATATCTGCGATATGACCATGCGCTTCACCACCCTGAACGGTTGCGCTTACTGCGCCACATTTCCCGTGACCGAGTACCACAACAAGATGCGTACCCAGGTGGCCAACGGCATATTCGATGCTGCCAAGGGCTATATCATCTACGATGTTACCGGCCACGCGTATTATAAACAGGTCGCCTAAGCCCTGATCGAATATGATTTCCGGAGGTATGCGTGAATCTGAACAGCCTACTATCACGGCAAAAGGCGCTTGGCCATTTGAGACTTCAGCACGGCGTTCAGCCGTTTGATTCGGATGCACAGGCTTTGAAGCGACGAACCGTTTATTGCCTTCTAATAGTTTCAGCATAGCATCATCGTTTATCATTTTTTCCTCCTTTTTTAAAAAGTTAACTGCTCACCATCACTGCTTCAGAACTCATAACCTCAATGCAATACTTATTCGTTGGCTGTTATATAATATTTTATTCCGCATCCTATCACAACCGGGGATTGCATCACTACTTCCACTGTTGTCAGTACGTCGGGGTCTGCATGTTTCTTCAGTATATTAAAAGATTTAGAAAAAATCATCAAGATTTTAATAAAGCAATCAACATCTTGTTCTATTAGTAACGGATGTTGATAGTGTCCGCCAAAAACATCATATATCTCATTACAGAACGTGTTGTAAACCTCCACCATGGATCCCATAACAGTCTCGAATGTTTCGGACGGCGGGCTTATTGTCGTAATATGCCTGCCGATTGAGCCGGGCCTGTCAACCTTAGCTTCTTGAAGTGATTATATGTTGAGACAAAATCCTGCTCGTGATAAGTGAAACAAGTCCCTTCGTCCAAATTCCTTTTTTTTCTAAAAATGGGGCGGGGAGAGATTACAAAAAAACATCGGGGCGGGGAGCTTACGCCCCAACGTGAAAAACTTCAGAAAACATAAACTCAGAATCCAGAAAAACAACTACCTGGGGGAAGAGGCAACCCGAAACCCGTAGTTGTAGCCCTGATTCGACGGCCTGAAGTAGTCCCAGGTCGAAGCACGGACGCCCCACGGATTGTAGCTGCTCCGGTCCGATGCACGGATGTCCCTCTGATTGTCGTTCCAACCGCCGCCACGAAGCACCTTGGCACTACCGGAAGCAGGTCCATGAGGATTATCGCGAGGACTGTTTTTGTAATATTCGTTGTCGTAATAATCAGACACCCATTCCCATACATTGCCGGACATGTCATAAAGACCCAGAGAGTTGGGACTTTTCTGACCGACGGGATGAGTTTTACTGCCTGAGTTCGAGGTGTACCAGGCATAGCTCCCAAGGTCTGAATCGGAACTTGTGCCTGCGTATTTTTCTTTCTTCCCGCCACTGCGGGCGGCATATTCCCACTCCGCCTCAGTGGGTAGGCAATAGGATTTGCCGGTTATACTGTTGAGCTTTTGGATGAAGTCCTGAATGTCATTCCAGGAGACCTTTTCTACAGGGCAGGTATCGCCGCATGATGAAAAGTGTGAGGGGTTATTTCCCATGATAGCCTTCCATTGTCCCTGGGTGACCTCGTATTTCCCAATGTAAAAGTCACTGACGCAGACCTCGTGCACGGGCTTTTCATATGCAAAACCATCACCGAAGGTATCGCCCATCTGGAAACACCCGCCCTTGACTAAGACGAACTCCATGCCCGTTACGGAGTCAGTGAAAGAGCGTGGGATAGAGGATACCGGAGCAGGTTTTTGCGCCATGGCAAGGCGCTGTACCTCCAGTTTCCTCTTCTCTTCTGCAAGGGCCCGTTGCTGAGCCTCCAATTTTATTTTCTCCTCGGATAGTTTCCTTTCCTCATCTGCCCTTCTTCTTTCTGCCTCGGTTCTCGCCCTTTCCTCATCTGCCCTTCTTCTTTCTGCCTCGGTTCTCGCCCTTTCCTCATCTGCCCTTCTTCTTTCTGCCTCGGTTCTCGCCCTTTCCTCATCTGCCTTTCTTCTTTCTGCCTCGGTTCTCGCCCTTTCCTCATCTATCTTTTTCCTCTCCGATTCAACGGCCAGTCTTTCCTGCTCTAGCTTCTGCCTTTCTGAGTCGATGTAGCCTGTTCCCGGGCCAGAGGTAGCAGGAGAGAAAGAGGCAATCTGAGGAGGATTGAAATAAAATTCCCCTTGAAGGGAGGAATGATCCCAGGATATCTGCTTGCCCCCTGTTTCCATGATCAGTCTCTGGCGGACACCCTTAAAGACCTGTTCGATGGAAAGACCGGGGTATTTTATGTATTCCAGGAGGGCTGATGTGTAAGGGCTGTTTCTGCCGTCACCGTCCCGGGCTACCTGGCCAGGACTTGTGGAACATGCGATAAAGGTGCCCAGGGAGGCGTTGCTGATATCGGCAAGGCCACGGGTGGCAGAGCGGAAATTCCGGACATAAGGGTTGTCCCTGCAGGCGTCCATGATGACAATATTGAGGCCGTTATTGGCATAAGCCATTTCGTCTAAAATCTTTCCGGCATTAAGGGAAGTGTATTTTACGTCCGATTCTTTATTGATTTTTGCGCCAATGGGGATAAGATAATTGGTGCCTTCCATCTGTAAACCATGCCCCGCATAATAGAAGAGACCTACACCTCCTCTTTTCAGACGGTTCCCGAATTCTTCCAGGCCTTCTTCCATGGACTTGAGTGTGGCATTCTTTTTGAGGATTACCGTAAAGCCGAGTTCCTGTAATGTTGATGCCATATCTGATGCATCATTGGCAGGGTTCTTTAAGGGTGAGGAATCGTAGGAGCTGTTACCGATGACAAGGGCAAGTCTCGATGAGGTATCGGTGGTACGGTAGGGGACAGGAGGAGCGACCCTTCTTGCCTTCTTCTGCTTGGTTTTGACTGCTTCAGGTTTTGCCTGAGCCGAGGTATGACCGGGGAGAGAAAGAATAAAAGCTAATGAGAACATGAGAAGGATGATGAGCGCTATTAATCGTCGCATAATAACCCGTAAATAATGACTTTAATTTTATGTGAGTATATCATGGTACACACTCTTCTTGTAAAGATAAAAAAACAGGACAGGTAGATTCAACTACCTGATTTGCCTTCACTCTTTTGCGATAACAAATTAGCATCGAGTTTCCTGACTTTCTTTACCCGCATCTCTCCCGGAAGGGAAAGCTAAGCTGAAAATCAGGCTTCTTTACTTCAATAGACTCACAGATACCGGACTTATCAGCAAAGAGCGGGCTATCGGAAGTTCACGGAAAAAAAGAAGAAGCTGTATTAAGTTATTTATTTTTTTATGAACATCACCGGCGTTCCCTTTTACCCCCTCCATATGGATCATGGGAACAGGAAAGAAGACAAAATCCCGGCTATGGTTGTTGTTTCGCTATACAAATCATGCGAATCTTGATAACATAATGTCTGTCATATTTCCATTCAGTTAACAAAACAGGAGCAGGGTTTATGATAAAAAGACGGCGCTTATCCGGTCGCCTGACAGGGGACATCCTGGGGGGTCTTACTGCTATGCTCGTGGCTCTGCCTTCGGCCATTGCTTTCGGGATCATCATCTATTCTCCTCTCGGCTCACAATATGCAGGCAAGGCTGTTGTTGCCGGTATGATAGGTGCAGTTGCCCTTGGGCTGATCGCGCCGCTTTTTGGCGGTACGCCGCGGCTTATCACAGCCCCTTGCGCCCCTGCGGCCGCTGTGCTTTCTGTTTTTGTCGGTCAGCTTGTAAAGAGCGGAGACATACCGTTGGAGGCTATCCCCTTCTATGTGGCTCTGGTCGCCCTCTTAGCCGGTATCATTCAGTTTCTGGCAGGTAGCTTCGGCGGTGGTAAATTCATTAAATATATTCCTTATCCTGTAGTAGCCGGTTACCTGAGCGGCGTCGGGATTTTGATTTTCCTTGGACAATTACCGAAATTTCTGGGGCTTCCAAAAGGAATCAACATCTTGCAAGGCGTTTTACAGCCTGTTGTCTGGAACGGGACGAGCATATTTATCGGGTTCGTCACCATTGCAGCCATGCTGCTGGCCCCCAGGTTCCTCAAACATATCCCTGCGGCCATTGTAGCTTTGCTTTCCGGGATATGCGCCTATTTTGCCATGGCTATTTTAAACCCGGCGCTATTAAGGCTCATTGATAACCCTCTGATTATCGGACCTATTTTATCATCAGGGTCGGGTGTCTTCGGAGCTGCCGTAAACCAGTGGACTCATTTTAGCGCCATCGACGTGAAAGGTTTTGCCATGCTCCTCATCCCGCTTTTGACCCTGGCAGTTCTCCTTTCCATCGACACCTTAAAAACATGCGTGATCCTTGATGTCATGACCCACTCCCGCCACAATTCAAACAAGGAACTGATGGGTCAGGGGCTCGGCAACATCGCCTCATCTCTCATTGGAGGTATTCCGGGTTCGGGAACAATGGGCCCTACTTTAGTAAACATAGCAAGCGGGGGTCATACGCGATTATCCGGTGTTTTTGCCGGTGTTTTTGCCGGTTTGGTTCTCCTTCTCCTCGGGAAACTCATGGCATGGATTCCCCTGGCTGCCCTGGCCGGTGTCCTGATCGTTATCGCTGTGCGCATGCTCGACATGCAAAGTCTGCAATTGCTGAAACATAGATCCACTATTTTTGATTTCCTTGTGATTCTGGCAGTTGTAATCTCTGCTGTCAGCATGAGTCTGATCGTTGCTGCCGGCGTCGGGACAGCGCTGGCAATAGTTTTGTTTCTAAGGGAACAGATCCGTTCTTCCGTTATAAGACGAAAATTATTCGGCAATCAGAAGTTTTCCAAAAAACGGCGCATCACTGCCGAGCTTTCCATTCTTGAGTCCCACGGGAAAAACACAATCATCTGCGAGCTTCAGGGCCAACTGTTCTTTGGTACAACAGACCAGCTTTTGACGGAACTTGAATCGCATCTTGCCGAATGTTCCTTTGTTGTTCTGGACATGCGACGCGTTCAATCCCTCGACTTTACAGCCGCTAACATGCTGAAACAGATCCACAACCGCGTCAAAAAGAAAAAGGGTTATCTCGTTCTTTCTTCAATTCCTCTGAATCTCCCTACAGGACAGAATGTCAAGAAATATCTCGCAACACTTGGTTTTACTGAGACCGGTATGAATCTTAAAATATTTCCGGACCTGGATTCTGCCCTGGAATGGATTGAGGATGAGATCATCAACACATCATCCGGGGGCAGCAAAGACGCTCTTCATATTCTAAACTTGCCGGAATTCGAATTTTTCTCCGGTTTTCCTGCTGCGGCCATAGAAAAGCTCTCTGCCACCATGACAGAGAAATCATTTCAGGCAGGAGAGAAGATTTTCTCAATGGGGGACAAAAGCGATAAAATATATTTTATCCGTAAAGGTGCAGTAAAAATAGGTCTGCCATTGACCGGAGGAACGACTCACCACCTCCTGACCTTATCACGGGGAGATTTTTTTGGTGAGATGTCATTTCTCGACAAAGGGACGCGGTCTGCTGAAGCTGTTGCAGTAGATGAAGTCATGCTCTACATCCTCTCGCGAAACCAGTTTGAAAAGATTGTCGAGGCCCATCCCGAGATCGCCGGTATATTCTTTGAACGTCTCGCATACACCATCTCGCAACGCCTGCGGCTGACCAATATCGAAATGATGGCTCTGGAGGAGAGCTGATTATAAATTTTTACCTATGGTGCCAACGACGAACTCCACTCGCAAGCAGGTATCCGGCCTCCTCAAACAACGCAGCCGGTCCCCTTTGTTCCCAAACATTTGTAGAAACAGTTTCTGCAATCATTAATATTCTTGTAAAGTCAATACAGAGGCCGTTATACACAATTTAGCTTTTTGAGAGAAACCGATGGGGGTCAAATCTTTATTCTTGACATAAGAGGCTTTTATTGTCCCACGGGTCTATACCCTGAAGCTTGATTCGAGATGGTTTTCATGTTGGCGTCTCACTTTTGATACCCCGTGGGTTGCCGCGGGGTAGTTCATTTCACGGAACGTCTTTGCCGGGTTCCCGTCTTTCTGAAGCATTCCTGCAAGCCGCTTTTTTGCTACACCGACAGTGGTCTGCCCGGCATTGCCTCTTCAGGTAACATGGTGGCAGGCATTTTCAAACCGGATGGGTACGGGGTGGGCCATGGGTTAGTATTATGGAGAAAAAAGGGGTAATGTCAAGGATAAACGGCCTGTTGCCCGAATCCCCTTTGATCCCAACCCCGTATTTGTTCTTAACATGTCTTCATTATGAAGATTTGTGCCTTCCGGATTTTCACCTGTTTCATAAAAAAGGTGCAGGGGACGAAGATACAT
>JAPLKC010000100.1 GCA_026388255.1 Pseudomonadota bacterium
GCGTTGCGGTAGTACTCGGAGGCCCTTAGGTAGGCATCCCGCGCACTTACCTTGTGACCTTTCGCAAGGCATTCGTCACCTATCTTCTCGATGCGCTCTCCGAGCTTTCTCCATTCCTCGTACCAGGCATGGAGAAGGGCCTGCATGTCGCCTTCCTTCTGTTTGATGCGGACTGCCGTGGAGAGTGATTCCCCTATGTCCGCCCCGTGCTCGAGAGTTTTAGCCATGACCCTGATAAGCTCGAAGACGAGGCTCTCGTCCTTAAAGAAAAATCCATCATGCCAGGTCGCCATTCTTACAAGCTTCCCTTTCTCCGGACCGTTTTGAGAAACACTATCCGGCGATGCTGCGTAAGCAGCCAGACTCCCGGTTGAAGCTATGGCACCGAGGGCGAGACCTGCTTTCAACACCGCACGCCGCGTCAGAGGAGCGCGTCCTTCATCACCCTTCGCGTTATCATTCTTTTTCATCGGGCCCCCTTCGCTCGAATTTGCATAATGTACGATTGTATCACAGGCGGGTTTGGTAATGTCAACAAGGAAATCTGAGCAACAACATTGCCAGTTGTACTCCGGGAATTATAAAAACGATAGGTAATCTGCATGTTTCAGAAAACAATGGTGTGCATCAGGCAAAAACTGTGTAGCTTTAACTATACTTGACATATAGTCGGATTATATGTAAAGTATAGTTACCATGATAGAGAGACCATTCTGGATTAGCCGAATAGAAGCAGCCTGGCAGGAAGCGCCCATTGTATGGCTTGCCGGTGTGAGGAGGGCAGGCAAGACAACCCTTGCCCGGAGTCTCGGTGATGAAAATGTTTATTATATAAACTGTGACCTGCCCTCGTCCTGTTGTGATTTTTGATGAGGTGCATCAACTCAGTGACCCAAGCATGGTGCTGAAAATAGGCGCAGACATATTCCCGCACCTGAAGATCATTGCCACCGGTTCATCAACGCTTGCCGCGAGTAAAAAGTTCAAAGACACCCTTACAGGGAGGAAACGCCTTGTCCATCTGACCCCTGTTCTCTGGAGTGAACTTTCTGCATTCAATAATGCACCGCTTTTAAAAAGGCTCTACCACGGGGGATTGCCTCAGGCGTTACTATCTGAAACGAAGCAGCCTGCATTCTATCGTGAGTGGGTAGATTCATTTTTTTCACGGGACATTCAAAGACTGTTTGCTTTCCGCGATCCAGACAAGTTCAACATGTTTTTTGAATATCTTATAAAACAGAGTGGAGGGCAGTTAGAGGTCACAAAAGCATCAAGCGCACTTGGCATCAGCAGGCCAACCATAGAAAGCCATCTGCGGGCACTGGAGATAACCCACGCCGTAACCCTCGTAAGACCTTTCTATGGTAGCGGACGGAAAGAAATCATCAAAATGCCGAAAGTCTATTGCTTCGATACCGGTTTTGTGAGCCTTTATAAAGGGTGGGAGCCCTTAAGACCTGACGATTACGGCCCTCTGTGGGAACACCTTGTACTGGAACACCTTCAGGCACATGCCTGGAACAATACAGTTCAGTACTGGCGTGGCAACAGCGGCAGGGAAATAGACTTCATTATCGTGCGGAACAGAGATGAGATAGATACAATAGAGTGTAAGTGGCGCCCGGGGCAATTTGATGTGTCATCGCTCAAGGCATTCCGGGATTATTACCCCAGGGGGAACAATTATCTTGTATGCCCCCTTTCAGGGCAAGGATATATGAAGAGTATTTCAGGTGTAAACGTCTATATTTGCAATCCTGGAGGATTGTCATTCACAAGATGAATAGCGTTCCGGCCAATTAAAGCTAAAAACCGAGGGAGCTCCTGGGATAATTCTGTTGACATACCCTGTGTAAATTAGTAGAATCCTTATCCTTAAGCAACATGAATTGGAGGAAAGATGGCACGAGTGTGTGATTTATGTGGAAAAGGCAAACAGGTTGGCTTTAATGTAAGCCATGCCAACAACAAGACGAAAAAGGAATGGCTCCCGAATTTACAAACTATTAAAATCGTGAAGGATGGGGCAACAAAGAGAGTAAGAGCCTGTACAAGGTGCATCAAGAAAGGCAACTTCCAGAAAGCAGCATAAAACGGTAAAACCTTCCTTTTTTCTGACCGGGTATTAAAACTCAAAGCGTAGAATGCAGCATTAAATACAATTAAATCTTATTCTATACTGTGAATGTTTTATTATTTCTTTATGATGCTCCCCGCATCCTTTCGACAGACCTTACCCCTTTAATCTTTTGCATAGATTTCATGATTTTTTGGAGCTGTGACATATTTCCGATTTCTATTTCAAAGATGCCCGCTGCTGATCTGTCCGGGTAAGTCATGGCGCTGGCGCTGAGGATATTTACCTTGTTTGCCGACATAATTGCACTGATATCGGATATGAGGCCTTTTCTGTCATCTCCTGATATTTTGAGCTTTACCGGATATGTAAAGTTTTTGTTCAGTTCCCATGAAACTTCAACCTTTCTCTGTTCATCATATGCGTGAGTATTTGAGCAATCCTCTGTATGTACGGTTATTCCCCTGCCACGGGTAATGAAACCGAATATTTTATCTCCGGGTATAGGATTACAGCATTTTGCAAATCTTACAACCATCCCGTCATCAATGCCTTTAATTTTAATGGAGGTGTCTTTGGGCCGTTTTATTGAGCCGATCAATTGTTTTAATTTGCTGGGTTTTTCTTTTTCAGGGATAAGCTTACCGAGCACCTGCAGCGGGGTATGCAAGCCATAGCCTATGCTCGCGAAATAATCGTCCAATGTTTCAAACCCGAAATCCTTAGCGCTGGCCAAAAGGTCCCCGGTTTTCAATATCTTGGAAAAGCTCAAGTCATGCTTTGACAATTCTTTTTCTATCAGAACCTTGCCGAGCTCTATACTTTGCTCCCTTTGCTCTGTTTTAATCCACTGCCGTATCTTGTTTTTTGCCTTTGAAGTTTTTACAAAGCCGAGCCAGTCCTTACTCGGTTTATGTGTCGGATTCGAAAGAATTTCAACAGTATCACCGCTTTTTAGGGCATATCGCAAAGGTACGAGCTTGCCGTTTATTTTTGCCCCAACGCATTTATTTCCAAGTTCTGTATGTATCGCATAGGCAAAATCTACCGGTGTTGCATCTTTTGGAAGTTCCCTTACTTCTCCCCTTGGGGTAAATATATAAATTTCATCAGGGAAAAGGTCGATCTTAAAAACCTCCATGAACTCTTTATTGCTTTTTAATTCCTGCTGCGATTCAATTATTCTTCTTAGCCAGGCAAAAACCTTGTCTTCTTTCGGGTCAAATACCTTACCTTCCTTGTATTTCCAGTGGGCCGCAATGCCTTCCTCTGCAATGCGGTGCATTTCATGGGTTCTTATCTGGATTTCTATTTTTTCACCACGAGGGCCTATTACTTTTGTATGGAGGGACTGGTACATATTTGCCTTGGGAATGCCTATAAAATCACTGAACTTGCCGGGTATCGGCTTAAAAAAGGCGTGAATTAAACCGAGGGCTAAATAGCAGTCCTTGACGCTGTCCACAGTAACCCTGAAAGCGGTCAGGTCGTATATGTCGTCTAATTCCAAGTTTTCCTGCTGCATTTTTCTATATATACTGTATAGTCGCTTTGCCCTTCCTGATATATCAGCTTGCAATTTATACTGGTTAAATTTATCCTTCAGCAACTCTATTACATCGTGAATATAGGTATCCCTTTCTTTTTTCTTCTTTGCGAGTTTTTCCGATATGGTTTTGTATTCCAAGGCATAAAGATATTTAAAGGTTTCGTCTTCAAGCTCTCCCTTTATCCATTCTATCCCAAGCCGGTGGGCAAGGGGGGCATAGATTTCAAGGGTTTCTTTGGCGATGATAACCTGTTTCTCAGAAGGGAGAAAGTTTAAGGTCAGCATATTATGGTATCTGTCTGCCAGTTTTATCAGTATTACCCTGATGTCTTTGCTCATCGCAAGGATCATCTTCCGTAAGTTCTCAACCCTTGAATCTTCCGATGTTTTCAACTGAATCCGGCCGATTTTTGTTACGCCGTCTACAAGATCTGCGACTTCTTGTCCGAAATATTCTTCGATATCTTTTTTGCTCACATAGGAGTCTTCCATTGTGTCATGGAGCAATCCTGAAACGACGCTCGGCACGTCGAGAGACATTTTTGTTAATGTATATGCCACCTCAAGAGGATGTATCAGGTAAGGCTCTCCGGATAACCTGGTTTGACCTTTATGTGCCTGCGCAGAGAAAATATATGCCTTTTCCAGTGTCTTTACATCTGCCTGGGGATTGTATTTCAGTATTTCTTCTACGATGTCGTTAAATCTGACCATTTCCGGTCCATTTGTAGTATACGGTGGGCATATATTGCGGGGCGAGTGTGAGTGCCCCAAGTTTTTCAAAGGGCAATGTGCTGTCCAGTTTTACCTTCGTTTCTTCTGAAATGATTATTTCACCGGGGGCGGCAAGCTTTTGAAGCCTGGCAGCTACATTAACCGGCATTCCGAGGGCGGTATATTCTCTTTTGTTAATCGAACCCAGAATGCCTGTAACAACGTAGCCTGTGCTTATCCCTATACCCATATGGAGTCCCTGGTCCTGCGCTTCCATTCTTTTTATCATTTCAACAGCACACTTTACCGCATTCTCTTCGTGTTTATCATGGTATACAGGTGCTCCAAACAAAGCCATGATGCTATCGCCGATATATTTGTCAACCATCCCTCTGTGCTGTACTACTACCTCGCTCATAGGCTGAAAATAGTATCTGTTCAGCAAAGAAGCAAGCTCAACAGGCGGTACTTTGGATGAAAGCTGCGTAAAACCCCTTATGTCTGAAAAAAGAATCGTTAAATGGGAGACCTTTGGTTCAAGGTGTGCAGGTTCGTCAATAAGTTCATTAAATATATCGGGTGATATAAACTGCCTCATCCTCCTCTTTATATAGTATTCCTTTACCTTCCATGTGATCTCTTTATTCTCAAAAGGCTTTGTGATAAACCCGTCTATGCCGTTTTCTATCGCTTTTATTGATGATTCGAGCGTCCCGTAGCCTGTAAGGATTATCTTTGTAAGACCCTGATGCAGCTTGTTTAACTGTTCTATTGTTTTTATGCCGTCAATGTGCGGGTTTTGCCCGACTAACGCCAACGCTTCCTCTCCGTTTATCGCAGATTGAACTGAGTAGCCGTCTTCTCTGAGTATCCTTGTAAGCGATCTCCTTATGCCCTCCTCATCGTCTACAATAAGGACTCCCAAGTGCATGTTATATTACCCCCTTTTTTTTATAATATCGTAACGAGGGAGAAATGACAAGAACTAATATCGGCGGCTTTCTCATCAGCACAATATACCACAGGTATTTATGCCTTTCTTTTCCTTCCGGTTTTGGATATGATAAATCCATGTATAACGGGAAGGTACAACTGGAGTTGAAAGGACAGATAGAGCGGATTACTTATTATAACGAAGAGAACGGCTACACGATTGCAAAAATGAAGGCACAGGGCAGGCCGGATTTGATTGCAATAGTGGGTACGCTTTTTTCCATAATCCCCGGCGAAGTGGTGAAGCTTTCGGGGTACTGGGATAGACATCCGAAATACGGTGAGCAGTTCAAGATCGTATCCTATGAAACAATCATGCCTGCAACCGTAAAGGGCATAGAAAAGTACCTTGGCTCCGGCATGATTAAGGGCATAGGCCCTGTTATGGCAAAGAGGCTCGTGACAAAATTCGGAAACGATACCCTTGTTGTTATAGAGAATGATATTGAGAAGCTTCATGAGGTCCAGGGCATAGGCGAAAAGAGAGTTGAGATGATTAAGATAGCCTGGGAGGAGCAAAAAGATATACGGGATGTAATGGTCTTTTTGCAGGGGAATGGAGTGAGTCCTGTCTATGCAATGAAAATCTATAAACAGTATGGCAAAGACTCGGTACAGGTAGTGATTGAAAACCCTTACAAGCTTGCCATGGATATATTCGGCATCGGTTTTATCACAGCCGACAAGATAGCGGAAAAGCTCGGCATCCCGAAGGATTCACAGATCAGGGCAGAGGCAGGCATCCTCTATGTACTGCATGAGCTGTCGGATGAAGGTCACGTCTATTACCCTTGCAATCCTCTTATCAAAAAATGCAGTGAGACTTTAACGGTTGAAGAGTCCGGTATTTCCTTTGCTCTTAATGCCATTTCCGCAGAAAAAAAGGTTGTCATAGAGGAACGTGAAAAGAATGAACAATCTGTTTATTTGACAAAATTCCATGTGTCGGAATGCGGTGTTGCGCAGCAATTAAAAAGCCTCCTTACATTTCCAAAACAGTTAAGGCTTGTAAATATTGAGCAGGCGATTGAGTGGGTGCAGAAGATATTGAAAATAGGCCTTTCCGAGAAGCAGATCGAGGCGCTCCGGGATTCGATAAACAGCAAGGTCATGGTGATAACGGGCGGCCCCGGAACAGGTAAGACTACGATCATCAACGCCATTATCAAAATTTATCAACGAATGGGTCAGAAGGTACTCCTTGCAGCGCCCACAGGCAGGGCGGCAAAGAGAATGACCGAGGCAACGGGGCATGAAGCAAAGACAATACACAGACTCCTTGAATATAGCCCGGGCAGCGGGGCGTTTAAGAAGAACGAGTCAAACCCGTTGGAAGCTGATTTGATTATCATAGATGAGGCGTCAATGGTGGATACCATTCTCATGTATCATTTTCTCAAGGCAGTGCCTTTGAAGGCAACCCTGATCCTTGTGGGAGATGTTGACCAGTTGCCTTCTGTGGGTGCAGGAAACGTATTAAGGGATATTATCGATGCCCATTGTCTTCCTGTGGTTAAGCTGAAGGAGATATTCAGACAGTCCAGAGAGAGCATGATTATCGTGAATGCACACAGGATAAACAGCGGCGAGATGCCTCTATTCAGGGGCGGTGAGGGCTATCTCCATGATTTCTTTTTTTTCACAATTGAGGAGCCTGAAAAAGTACTGGAAAAGATTGTATATCTCTGCAAGGAAGGTGTTCCTTCGCGGTTCGGATACGATCCCCTGGATGCTATCCAGATACTAACTCCGATGCACAAAGGGGTTGTGGGGGTTTCAAGCCTCAATACAGAGCTCCAGAAGGAGTTGAATCCGGGAAGGGATGAGCTTAGCCGCGGCGGCAGAATATTCAGAGCCGGAGACAAGGTGCTCCAGATAAGAAATAATTACGACAAGGATGTATATAACGGCGACATTGGCAGGGTCAGAGAGATCGACAGGGACTCAGGGCAGCGAATACCCTGTGGTTATTATGCCGTTGCTTACCCAGCACTATATGCTCCTGCAGCGGAACCTCTTATATACAGGTATTACACGGGGTAAAAAACTCGTTATACTTGTCGGGACAAGGAAGGCACTTGCAATAGCCATAAAAAACAACAAGCCGCAGATGCGATACACAATGCTTAAAGAGCGACTGATGTCGGGTTTTAGTTAATAAACCGGAGTTTCCAGAGCTATTCGGACTGAGGCTAATCGGCATCAGCAGCAATCGTATTTATCCGAGCATGAGCAATCAGGAGCAGTGCCTTTCAGAGCGCCGCGGATAACGGCATAGGCACAGCCCACTCCTGCCGAAACTGTCATTGCTTCAAATGGACAGTTACGGCTGCAAGCCCCGCACTCGATGCAGGCATCCCGGTCAATTATGGACACTTTACCGTTATTAAGACTCAAAACAGCACGCGGGCATACCTCCTCACATCGACCGCATCCTGTGCACTTTGATATGTCCAGTTCGAGTGTGACCACATCTTTCAGATATCTCATAGCATCAATCATGTTGTCTTCCACAAACCGATTATATGTAACACAATGCCGGAGACTAATGCAAAACCGATAAGCGGCATGGCAAATTTCATCTCCTTTTTCACACCGGAAAGTGATGTGTATGTAGTGGCGCCGGTATAATTGAGCGACAGAAAGGAAGAGATCGCCGGCAGGATAAGAAGATACACTGCATTATCTGTCTGCTGATTTCCGTTAAACAGGGTATAGATAATAGTGGCGACAATACACGCAAGCCACCCCTTAAAGGCCAGGGAAGGGCCTGGAATCCAGGGGAGCAGAGCCGGGACAAAGAGGCAGCCAATGAGGATTGCTCCCACGTAAGGAAGGAACCGCAAAAAGGTTGACCACGAGATCATATCCCCTGCAGGATAGCTGGACAATAATACAAATAGAAGGGCTGCAAGGCCAATTTTCCATGACTTGACAAATTCTACAGGCACCACCGCAAGCCGTTCCCTTAAAGTAAACGATACGGTACGCATCTGCCTGTCCGCCTTCAACCCGTTTTCAAGAAAGCGGTGAAGATCGGCAGCACGTACAGGGCCATAGACAACTTTAAAGCCTGTCGTGCGTGCCACTTCATGTGCGGCTACTCCTGGTGCAGCAAGCTGGGGAAGAATAAGAGTCCTGTGACGGACAATGGAAGAAAGGTTTGCCGTCCTTATCTGTCTGATAACCTCTTCGGTACCGAAAGTACCCTTTCCTGCAGCACACCAGACATTCACCCCTTTGGTGTCCAGCACCAGAACCCATGCATTTATATGCTGAAGGTTTTTTCTGAGGTTGTCAAAAGATAGCTTGTAGTTGGCTGTGACCAGAATCGGTGAGTCAGCATCAGGCTTCCCGGCTGCATAGAGTCCTGGATTCACTATATATCGCATCCTGCCGATTCCCCAACGAGCACGAGAGCCGCCGAGTCTGTCCTGAAAGGCAAGGCGTGTACTGATTACAGGGATGAATCCTATTCCTGAAGGATGCCAGCCATTGATCCACCCTGGTGCTTTATCTATTTTTTTCATTTTTGTTCCCTTTCATTGTTTTTGTCGCTTCCCCATATTTCTTGTTGTGCATCTTCGCATTCTCCTGTTTCACAACAACATCCTGATGAGGGGATTATATCAGATAATATCGCTATGCTTTCTATCACAGTTTGATGTTTGGATTCGGGGATACGGGCAAAAAGAGAAGCAAAATAAAGGTTCCATTGCATGTTGATGCCGGCCGTAACCTTCTTACCCTGGGGAGTCAGAGAAATATGCTGGCTCCTCCGGTTGCCCGTGATAGTTTCCCTGTTGATAAGACCGGTTGTAACAAGACCGTCTATTGTCCTGCTTAATGTGCTTTTATCGAGTTCAAGCTCACCTGCAAGCTCAGTAACTGTTGTAATCCTTTTTGCTTCAACAGCCAACAGGGTATGGCATTGAGCTATGGTAACACCGCAGCAGAACGAATCTTCTTTAAGCTGCATGGCAAGCTTCTTTTCAAGCAACCGCAAATTTTTTCTGAATAGTTGAATTATAAATTCATCCATGTTGTTTGCCTAATAGTTTCATATTACAACAATTGTATAGTACAACATAAAATATGTCAAGTTTTTTTATCCGGGATTTGGCATTTTGTTTCATTATGTGATAAAATAGTTCAAAAATAATTTATGGAGGTATGAGAATGTTTAAAGGACGTATTTTTTACTGCTTTTTCATCGCAATACTTATTTTGTCTTTTGGAATCCTTACAGGATGTGCCAAACCGCCTGCAGAAGAGATGGCAAAGGCCGAAAAGGCTATAGGAGATGCAAAACAAAAGGAAGCGCCTGTCTATGTACCGGATCTCTTTACAAAAGCGGAAGCATCATTTAAGACGGCGAAAGACTACGTAGATGGGAAGAAATATAAAGAGGCAAAGCAGGCTGCCATAGAGGCTGAGGCCAATGCTCAGCAGGCAATTGCAGGGATTGATGCTGTTAAGGCAAAAATGAAGGCAGATGCCGATAAGCTTGTTCAGGATATTCAGAAAGCAATCGATGATATGAAGGCCACAGTTTCAACTGCTCCGAAAAAGAAGAATCTTGCAAAGGCAGTTGAAGAAGTCCAGGGCATAATTACGAAATTTGAAACAGACCTGACAGGTATCAAAGAGAAACTCCAGAGCCCGAAAATAAAAGAAGCTGGCGACGAGTTGAAGGCATTGAATGATCAGATAAACACGAAGAAAGACGAATTGCCGAATCTTTTATCTGCCACCCCGGCAAAGAAAGATTTACCCCCAGCACCACCGAAGAAATAATGAAGAAATAGTATGGAAAAAAGGGCGGGTTCATTTGCTAACCCGCCCTTTTTTATTTAATCAAAATAAATGTTGCATTCTTTCTTATTTAATGGGATAATGAACATGGAGTTTCGGAAGTATTTGTTAGTTGTAACCGCAGAAATTATTTTTTGTAGTCCCTTCGTAACACAGTTCCGTATTCTTCCACATTCTAAAAAGGAGGTAAGTCGATATGGCAAAAGGAACTGTGAAGTGGTTCAACGAGTCCAAAGGTTTTGGTTTTATTACCAAAGATGATGGTGCAGATGTGTTTGTTCACTATTCATCCATTCAGGACAGTGGTTTTAAATCACTAGCTGAAGGCGAGACAGTGAGTTTTGATGTAGTAAGTGGTCCTAAGGGTCCTGCTGCATCAAATGTAACAAAAGGCTAAGCCCAACCAAGAAGGCCCGGTTATCCGGGCCTTCTTTCTTTTTAAACACTCTATAATTAATATCGATTTTAAGAAAGTTTCCACTAATGAAAAATATTACATTGAAAATATTGCAAGCACACGTTATTTCTACCAGATATTTTGTCTGCTCTATATTAATCTTGAAAAAATAAATCCCTATCACAGGCTGGTATATCTTATACCAATTTGGATTCATAAATAGCACCCAGAGAGAGGGTACCCGGACGTAGGCGTACTTCCCGGTAAGTTGAGGAGTGTGACGATGAGTTAACGAAGTTTATGATTTGAAGGCTAATTGGTATTAAATATTTTTTGACACCTTCGACCGGGAAGTGGTAGACAAAAGGAGGGGATACAATTTAAGAAAATTCAATGAAAGGGGTCCTGTGATGCCACGGATAAAATTGAGTGAGCTAAATAATTATGAATTTCATTATACAGTAACGCTTGAGCCGAGGGACATAAACTATGGAGGACACCTGGGCAATGATGCACTTGTATCTCTCATGGGTGCGGCACGGGTCAATATGCTTCGCTCAATAGGTGTTAGCGAGAAGGACCTTGGCGATGGGAAAACGGGTATAATAATGTCGGACCTGGCAGTGAACTACAAATCCGAAGCTTTCATGTTTGATGAACTTGTAATTGATACACATGCCGGAGAAATAAGTAGAAGCAGTTTCCGGCTCTTTCATCGCATAAACAAGGGGCAGATCGTTGTTGCCCTTGCAGAAACAGGTCTGACCACATTCAACTATGCTTCAAGAAAGGTTGCCCCAATACCGGAGGTATTCCTGAAAGCTCTGGCCGAACATGGGCTTCAAAAATAATATAGACCTGTTCCGAATCGAGGATCGGAGATGTTTATCATTGAAAACCCTATGTTGTATTATGTACAATAGGGATTATGGACGAACTGCTCGACTTTGCAATACATTGTGCTTTTGAATCCGGGAAAATTCAGCGAAAATATTTTGAAAAAAGTATCAATATTCGCCACAAAGGGGAGACAGATCTTGTCACCGATGTGGATATGGCCTGCCAGGAAAAGATTATCGGGCTTATAAAAAGGGCATTTCCGGATGATGATATTATAAGCGAAGAGAAAAAGAACGATTTTGACGGAAAAAAGAACAGGTGGATTATAGATCCTCTTGACGGCACAACGAATTATGCCCACGGGTATCCTTTTTTTTGTACTTCAATTGCCTATGAAGTGAATGGACAGATTACGTACGGGGTAGTTTATAATCCCATATTTAACGAATTGTTCTTCGGGAGAAAGGGAGCAGGGGCATATCTGAACGGTGAAAGGATAAAAGTATCGTTCGTCAATGATTTGAAGCAGGCGTTGTTGAGTACAGGCTTCCCATACAATATTGCTACTACCGAAAGAAACAATGTTGATCATTTTTTAAATTTTCTTTTTAAAGCCCAGGCAGTAAGAAGGGATGGATCGGCTGCGCTCAATCTCTGTTATGTGGCCTGCGGCAGATTTGATGCCTTTTGGGAGTTGAGCCTGAATTCCTGGGATATGGCAGCAGGCTGTCTTATGATAGATGAGGCCGGCGGGACAGTGACGAACATTCAGGGGAACAAGTTCAGCGTGTATAAAGACACGATAGTCGCATCAAACGGTCTTATACACAAGGACATGCTGATGGTCTTGAATGAGAAATGATTGTCAGGGATTGCGGGTTCTATATTACCGGTCATCAAGGCATATCAGGCAGCTTAAAATCCAATATCCGAAATAAAAAGGTGGGTCTATGAAAGAATATACAATTGAAGATCTTAAACACATTGTAAGGCCGGAACTTGGCGAAGAGGTTCCATTGATCTTGTTCAGGATTTTGCGGATTATCGGCATGAGAAGTATTTTGGGTGAAAGTTCGGGGGTAACGCTCTATATGATGGGGAAGCATGTAGGGAACATGGTAGGGGCAGGGGACATTACCGAATTCAAAGACAGGATAAGAGAATTGAGGATTGGTATACCGGAAGTGGAGATCGTTGACGAAGACCACATAACTGTGAAGCTTTACGAGTGTATTACCTGCGCCGGCTTCGGTAATACGGGCGAGATGTTCTGCGACATGGAAAGCGGCATTATAGCGGGGATTATTGAAAAAGTGTATAGCAAAAAGGCCAAATCTACACAGACAAAGAGCTGGTCTGTGGGATATAATTATTGCGAATTTGAGATATTTATATATTAACCGGCGGACTTGCCGGATGATTTAACGGGTTGGTAAAATAATGACAGACGAGAATGAACAACTGAGAAAAAGGTTGAGGGAAATAGAGATCGAGATTGAAGAGGTTAAGAGCCTTTCTCAGGCGAGGAACATGCTTCTTGAGACAAATATTACAGAGTTGAATGACGTGTATATGGCTTTAAATGAAAAGCTGAAAGAAATCAGGAGTAGAGATGAAAGGATCAAAGCTTTTGAAGATGAGTTCAGAAGGGCGAACAAGCTTTCCACGCTGGGGGAACTTGCAGGCTCTATTGCTCATGAAATAAAAAACCCGCTTATTTCCATACAGGGGTTTGCAAAGAGGATAGAGAAGGCGGAAGATGGTGATAAAATAAAGGAATATGCCGGTTTGATTGATAAAGAATCGGGCAGGCTATCGAATGTGTTGGCGAAGCTCCTTGAGTTTTCAAGGATGGATGAGCCTAAAATTGAGCCGGTTGATATAAACGGGATTGTGGATGATACGGTGCTGTTTCTGGAACATCACCTGACAAGGTTTAAAAACGTTACACTTTTTGTTGAAAAAGATGAGACCCTGACGCAGGTTGAAATAGACAGGATACATGTCCAGCAGTCTCTTGTGAATATCGTAATGAATGCAGCCCAGGCAATGCCTGATGGCGGTGATATACGTATAAAGACAGGGAATATAGGTGGATATATCTATATTTCTGTTGCTGACCAGGGGACAGGCATTGCCCCTGAGCATCTGGATAAAATATTTGAGCCGTTTTTTACTACAAAGAAGAAAGGCGAGGGGACAGGGCTTGGACTTTCTCTTTCAAAAAGGCTTGTTGAAGCGAGCAATGGAAAGATCGATGTGGAAAGCACAGCAGGGCAGGGCAGTATTTTCAAAATATTGTTGCCGGTAAGGCATTTATAGTTCCCTCCATGACTTCGTCAAGGTTTAAGTTTTATGAAGTTTACGGGTTTTTTTATTGGATGTGCAACGTGAAACTTCTGATCAAATAAACTTGACAGATTTATAATATTGGTTAAAATAAAGAACAGCATCAAGGGGGATTCACAAGAAAATAAAAAAA